>DOOY01000192.1 GCA_003514765.1 Nitrosomonas sp.
GCTCGTGCAATATTCGGGCTAGAGTCGGTGTCAAACTGCTAAAAAGCCTCACATTCCTGTTAGTGGGAATGATACTGAGTTTCCAATTACCTGCAGCATCTTCTATCGCCAGCGCTACGGATGAATATCGCGTAAAAACCGCATTTATCTATAACTTTCTTGCGTTCACGCAATGGCCTGAGCATACCGGGAAAACGATCAATCTTTGTATCTTTGGGAAAGACTATTTTGGTGATGAAATCGATTTGCTGCAAACAAAGTCTGTTAACCAGTTTGCCATTAAGGTCTCACGTCTAGCCGCGCTTGAAAAAGCCGGCAACTGCCAGGCGCTGTTTATCTCTAAATCGGAAGATGGTCATCTGTCCGGTATTCTTGACAGCCTGCAAGGACGAGCCATTCTGACGCTCACCGACAGTACAGATGCAGCCAGCAAAGGCGCCATCATCAATATGCACCTGATCGAGAATAAAGTAAAATTTGAGATCAACCTGGAATCAGCACGCCATGTCGGATTAATTATCAGCGCCAGATTGCTGCAGCTCGCAACCAGGGTGTATCAATAAATGCCGTCCGCACACATTTTATTGATCAAGCATCTCATGATAGCGGCCTTAACATTTTTCGCCGCACAAACCGCAAGCACTGCCGATTTTTCATTAAGCAAACTTGACAACAATCCCGCCCTCTTTGATCTCAGTATTGAAGAACTGATGAATATTGAAGTGACCACAGTCACTCGGCGCGCCCAAAAACTGTCCGAAGTTGCATCAGCCGTCTTCGTTATTACACAGGATGATATCAAGCGATCCGGCGTAACAAGCATACCGGAAGCGCTGCGCATGGCGCCCGGCGTCGAAGTAGCCCGCATCGGCACCGACAAATGGTCTGTCAGCATTCGCGGCTTTAATGGCCGCTTTGCCAACAAGCTTCAAGTGTTGATGGATGGCCGCAGCGTCTATAACCCGCTTTTCGCCGGCGTACAGTGGGAGCAACAAGACACGCTCATGGAAGATATCGAACGTATCGAGGTCATCCGCGGACCCGGCTCGGCCCTGTGGGGGGCCAATGCCGTCAACGGCATCATCAATATCATCACCAAAAAAGCGGCAGATACACAAGGTACATTCCTCACAGCCGGTGGCGGCAGTTTTGAGCAGGGTTTTGTCGGCGCGCGCTATGGCGGCAAAATCAATGACAACACGCCTTACCGTTTTTATGCAAAGGGGTTTACCAGAGACAACATGAGGTCAATCTCGGGAGAAAACGCCAACGACGCCTGGCACAGCGGCCGGGGCGGTTTCAGAGTGGATCATAGCCGCGGAATTGATCAATTTACGCTGCAAGGAGACCTCTTTTACAGTGCGCATGGTGAAAAGCTGGACAAGTCCTTGCTGAGTGCACCTATTATCCTGGCTGACGCCGCAAGAGGCCATAGCGAAGGCGGCAATATTCGTTTGCGCTGGGATCGGACTTTCTCTGATCAATCTGCGTTCATGCTGCAAACCTACTACGATCGCGTCGATTATCGCTTAATGACAACTTCCCGTTATAGCATGGAAAGTTTTGATATTGATCTTCAGCACCGCTTTCCGCTTATTGACCGGCATGATTTAACCTGGGGAATCAATTACCGCCTTTATCATAATAATGTTTCAAATACGGAGATCATTTCCTTCAATCCACGTGAACAAACCAATCATCTGGCAAGCGTATATATACGTGATGAAATCACGCTGCTTCCCCAACATCTTCAATTAACACTGGGCGTACGGCTTGATCATAATGACTTTACCGGTCTGGAAATTCAACCCAACGCACGTTTGATGTGGATGCCCGATACACGAAACTCGATCTGGCTGTCAGTCTCACGCGCTGTGCGCACGCCTTCCCGGTCTGAAAATGATGTCAGCCTTAATGCACGGACAATCAGTGGCATTCCTGGGATATCAAATTCAATTCCGTTACCGGTGCTGGCACAAATATCCGGCACTTCAAGCTTCAATTCCGAAAAATTAATCGCTTATGAATTGGGTTATCGCCATCTATTCTCTACACGCGCCTCTATTGACATAACAACTTTCTTCAATGATTACAGCAAATTACGAGATATTTCAGCTGGAACACCGTTTCTCCAGACTGCTTTTCCACCGCACTTGATTTTACCTGCAAGATTTACCAATAGCGCTTCAGGATATACCTACGGTGTCGAAATATCTGCCGATTGGCGACCCCATGAACAATGGCGTTTGCAAGGCAACTACAGTTACCTCGATATCCATATCAATTCCGGCTCTGTGCTCGAACAAAATAATCCGATGTCAGACAGCACTGCCAGAGGAAGCCCCCGGCATCAGATTTCACTGCGTTCTAACTACGACTTTTCAGAAAAAATGCAATTCAATCTCTGGCTGCGATATGTCAGCAGCAGAGATTTTTATCAAATTCCGGGTTACGTCACCATGGACGCCAAGCTGGCGTTCAAACCCGCAAAAAATGTCGAATTATTTCTCGTCGGCCAGAATCTTTTCAGCCAGAACCATAGAGAAATTACCTCCAATTTTCCCGCCTCAGTATCAACATACATCCCACGTGGTATTTACGCAGGCGCAGAATGGCGTTTCTGATGTTCTACGTGTAGATATCAAAACCGGGCGCGAAGAAACCCTTCCCTCACTTCTCAAAAAGGACGCCTGAGTCCCTTTTATTCATAACTTTATAAAGCCAGCGACGCACATATCATACTCGCCTCGGAATAATTCAGTTTCCAGTTTACAAACAGAAAGTTCTTAACAACGTTATAAAAAAATGAATGCATGGCTTCAAGTAACAACCAGACAATGCGATCAGGCTTGAAGTTATCAGTCTTTATTGTTGTTTGTTGCTGTGCGCATATTACAGTTGCAACTGCAAAAACTATTGATGATCAATTTCTGGGACTCAGTATCGAGCAACTGATGAATATTGAAGTAACCACGGTCTCCAGGCGTTCACAAAAACTGACTGATGTCGCCTCAGCGATTTTTGTAATTACCGGGGATGATATACGCCGGTCCGGCGCCACCAGCATCCCCGATGCGTTACGGATGGCACCGGGCGTGCAGGTAGAACGCGTCTCCACCGACAGATGGGCTGTCAGCATTCGTGGTTTTAATGGCGTATATGCCAATAAACTGCAGGTACTTATGGATGGGCGCAGTGTCTATAATCCGATGTTTGCGGGTGTGCAATGGGAGCAGCAGGATACGCTGCTTGAAGATATCGAACGCATAGAAGTTATCCGTGGTCCTGCTGCCACTGTATGGGGCGCCAACGCCGTCAATGGCGTTATCAACATCATTACCAAAAAGGCAGCCGATACGCAAGGCACTTTACTCACGGCAGGCGGCGGCAGTTTCGAACAGGGTTTTTTCGGCGCGCGCTATGGCGGAAAAATTAACGAAGCCACACCTTTCCGCGTTTATGCCAAAGGATTTACCCGCGATAACACATCATCCCTCTCCGGTGAAAATATTCACAATCAATGGCACTCAGCCAGAGGGGGATTCAGGTTAGACCATACCCGCGGCATTGATCAATTCACGCTGCAAGGTGATATTTTTTACAATTCATCCGGTGACACCCTGGACAGAAGCCTGCTTAACTTGTCTAGCATATCCTCAGATAGCTCGCGCGGCCATCACCAAGGCGGGAATATCCGTTTACGCTGGGACCGGGTCCATTCAGAGCAATCCGCGATCATGCTGCAGATGTTTTATGATCGCAATCGCTATCAATATGCACCCTTTGGGAACTCAAGTATTGAGACTTTTGATATTGATTTCCAGCATCGATTCCCTTTGATGGACACACATAATTTAACTTGGGGAGCGAATTACCGGCTTTATCACAACAAAAATTTCGACACCGTTTTAACAACATTTACGCCACCCGCACAAACCAATCATCAAATAAGTGCTTTTGTCCGTGACGATATTTCCCTGGTTCCCGAACGTTTGCTGCTTACATTAGGTACGCGTCTCGATCACAATGACTTTACCGGATTAGAAGTGCAGCCCAGTGCACGCCTGATGTGGACACCCAATCACTTAAATTCAATATGGACGTCCGTCTCACGCGCTGTACGGATACCTTCACGCGCCGAGCAGGATGTGACATCTATTGTAAGGCAGGTTGAGGGATTACCTGGATTTCCTACTTTACCCATCCCCATCCTCGCAGTTGTAAATGGCTCCAGTGCATTTGGTTCGGAAAAATTGATCGCGTACGAATTAGGGTACCGCCGGCAGCTTACACAACAGGCATCGATTGATATATCAGGGTTTATCAACGACTACAGCCATTTACGTGACTTCAGTTTTGGCGCATTGTCATCAAGCATGGGTGTGCCGGGACAATTGCTGATACCAATAATAACAACCAATAATGCTTCAGCATTGACCTATGGATTTGAAGTATCCGCCGACTGGAAACCACTCAACAAATGGCGTTTACAAGGTAGCTACAGTTATCTGGATATGCATATATCCTCAACAAGTGAATTTTTAAAAGAATTTGATCCTACAGCATCCGGCGCAGACAAAGTCAGCCCGCAACATCGCATATCCTTTCGCTCGAACTACGACATATCTGAAAAATTGCAGTTCAACCTTTGGCTGCGTTATACCAGCAAAATCGC
>DOOY01000194.1 GCA_003514765.1 Nitrosomonas sp.
ATTATATATTATTTTGTCCTGTTATTGTTAAGTTAGTGCGAAAAACTCTGGATAAACCGAGATGGTTGTTCGAAAAAAGAATGATCTGCAACAGATAGACTACTCTAATCATTTTCCCGGTTATTTTTGTAAACTTGAAAAGTTAGTTGCCTTTAGTGATAGAAATTTGGTTAAAAATACTTGTTTCGCATGGTGATTCTTCCAGTTTTTTAATGGTAGCTTTAAAAATCCGCCTTGGGTTGCGAAATGATATGTGCCAAAACAGATTGAGTCAATTAACGCCAAGGCATTATCGGGATGGTTGAGATGCTGTTTTTTGGAGATCCTTCAATGATACGGTCGCTATAAGTTAAGTAAATCAGAACATTTCTTTTTGGATCATAAAAGCGGACGACTTGTAATGATTTGAAAAGCAACGATGTGCTTTTTTTAAAAACCTCTTCGCCGTCCGCATCACCATTTTTGACATCCTGAGGAAGTGTGATCGGACCAACTTGCCTGCAGGCAATGGATGCGTCTGACGTGTCTTCAGCAATGCCAACCGCGCCACTTACACCACCGGTTTTTGCTCTGCTTAAATAACAGGTTGCTCCAGCGATATCAGGATCATCGAATGCTTCGATGACTATTTTGTCGTTAGCGCCAAGTAGTTTGAATTTGGTTGAGACGCTTCCAATTTTTTCAGCGCTTAGTGATGATGAGAAGAAAATGAGTAAAATAACATTCGAAATAAACGCAATGTTAAAAAAGCTTTCTTTATTGAGGTTCGTCATTGTATTTATCATATTTTCTGCCATATACTATTTAGAATACCCTGTATCTTACGGTATATGAGATTATAAATCCCTGATGCTGATTAATCTATAGAATTAATGTGATTGAAGATAGAATGATAGAATACAGATATATCTTTGTTTCCTGTTAACAGGTTTGCCATAATTATGTGAGCAGTATGTTTTTGGGTTGTATCAATTGATTCTTGTTTGATTAGTAATTATAAACTGGCGCTGAGTTCGCCAAGGATATTCTCATTTAAACTTAATTTTAGATACATGTTCCATATTTTTTAAATATTTGATAAAATTGAAATCTAATTTTGATGGGCTTTTTCAGCCCATTTTTTATTTGTGTTGAGGATATGGTGCTTGAAGAATTGCTAGAACTGACTCTTGCAGGTATGGGGTATGAGTTGGTTGAGATTGAGCAATTATCACGCGGTAAATTGATAAGAGTATTTGTTGATAAAGAGGGTGGTGTCACGATTGATGATTGCGTTACGATCAGTAATCATTTAAGTCGATTATTGACCGCTGAAAACATCGATTATGGCCGGCTTGAGGTATCCTCGCCGGGATTAGACAGGCCTATAAAAAAAGAAAGCGACTTTCTCCGCTTTACCGGGGAAATGATTAAACTGAAACTGCGCGTCCCAATACAGGGGCAAAGAAATTTTGTGGGAGTTTTGCGGGAAGTAAATGATGGCATTTTAAAACTTGAAGTCGAAGGAAAATTGTTTGACCTTGATATGCGCAATATTGGAAAGGCTCGTTTGGTTCCAAAATTGTAGGCAATTAAAAATTTGACTGGAGGACTATGAGCCGCGAGATTTTATTGTTGGTTGATGCGTTGGCGCGTGAAAAATCTGTGGAAAAAGAAATTGTTTTTACTGCGTTAGAAATGGCATTATCTTCTGCAACAAAAAAAAGATTTCATGAAGATGTCGATACACGTGTTTCCATAGATAGAGAATCTGGAGACTATGAGTCCTTTCGCAAATGGTTGGTGGTGGAAGATGATGTCGTTGAAGAACCTTCTCGTCAAATTTCTTTAAGTGAAGCCAGAAAAATTAATCCTGACTTGCAATTAGAAGATTACTACGAACAACCATTAGAGCCGATTGAGTTTGGTCGTATCGGTGCCCAGGCTGCCAAGCAAGTTATTTTTCAAAAAATTCGAGATGCTGAACGCGAGCAAACGCTCAGTGATTTTCTCGAGCGCGGAGATTATCTAGTAACAGGTACGATAAAACGATTGGAGCGAGGCAACGCAATTGTTGAGTCGGGCAGGATAGAGGCTGAATTGCCGCGCGATCAAATGATCCCCAAGGAAAATTTGCGTGTGGGTGATCGCATTCGTGCCTATCTTTATAAAGTGGATCGTGCAACCAGAGGACCGCAATTAAAACTTTCGCGGATAACTCCAGATTTTTTAATGAAGTTGTTTGAGCTTGAGGTGCCAGAAATTGAAGAAGGGATTCTGGAAATTAAAGCGGCTGCAAGAGACCCCGGTTCACGGGCGAAGATTGCAGTAAAATCAAATGATCAGCGTGTTGATCCGATTGGAACATGCGTCGGAATGCGTGGTTCTCGGGTGCAATCGGTTATTAGTGAATTATCTGGGGAGCGTGTGGATATCATATTGTGGTCGGACGATCCGGCTACTTTTATCATCAATGCGCTCGCGCCGGCTGAGATCAGTAGTATCATGGTTGATGAAGAAGGTCACAATATGGATATTGTCGTTGACGATGAAAATTTAGCGCAAGCTATTGGTCGGGGTGGTCAAAATGTCCGATTAGCCTCTGAGTTGACCGGCTGGGATCTCAATATTATGACTGTAGAAGAATCGGAAACTAGGCATGAACAGGAAGCAATCTTCATCAAACAGCTTTTTATGGATAAGTTGGATGTTGATGAAGAAATTGCTGGAATTCTAGTTCAGGAGGGGTTTGCTACACTTGAAGAAGTTGCTTATGTTCCGTTAAGTGAGATGCTCGAAATTGAATCGCTGGATGAAGAAACAATCAATGAGATACGTGAGCGTGCACGTAATGTGCTATTAACAGATGCTATCGCGAGTGAAGAAAGAGTTGAAAATGTTGCAGATGATTTGCTTTCGCTCGAAGGTATGGATATTGAGACCGTCCGTGTTTTGGCGGCACAAGGCATTACCAATCAGACCGACCTGGCTGATCTGGCGGCTGATGATCTTGTGGAAATGACAGGGATGGATATTGATCGCGCAAATAAACTGATTATAAAGGCACGTGAGCCATGGTTTGTTTAAATCATTGAGCGATAATGGGCAAGATTTGAATTTTAAAAAATTCTATACTAAACAATTATTCTGTATTTGTTTAAGTTTGTTGAAGGGGTTTGAAAGGTTATAAATGGCGCAAATGAGTGTGGAACAGTTTGCTAATGAACTTGGTTTGTTGCCGACGGTATTGTTGGAACAACTCCAAGCGGCTGGTGTCAAGAAATTGTTGGCGGAAGATAATCTGACTGAGCAGGATAAGGCGCAGTTGCTGAGTTATTTGCGAAAAACACATGGCGCTAAAGAAACGAAAAATAAAGTAACCCTAACGCGTCGCCAAACTTCAGAAATACGCAAGGCCGATAGTATGGGCAGAGCGCGCACTATTCAGGTTGAAGTGAGAAAAAGGCGTGTATTTACCAAGCCCACTCTTGAAGAGGGAGGGCAAGATAAATCAATCAAAACCGAGACAAAAACATCTGTAACCGAACCTGTGATCGACGCGAAGCAATTGGCTTTACGGGAAGAAGAGGCAAAAAAACAATCAGAATTAATTGCACGTCAGGCAGCAGAAATTCAGCGTAAGAAGGTGCGCGGAAAAAATGAAGTGGAACAGGAAGAAGAAATTAAATCGGAGCCTGAAGCGTCAGCTGCTGAAACTGGAGAACAGAAGCTAGCTGACGAATTGCCCGTAGCTTCAGTTATTTCCGAGGAGCAGCCGGGTGAAGATACGCAAGTGGCGACTGAAAAAATTGGAACGGGCGAAAAACAAACCGAAAAAACATTGGCAATACAAGATGAAAAGTCGTCCGAAGACGCGAAACACAAACCGATATTAAAACAAGAAAAAAAAGGTGATAAAGCTGATAAGGCCGAAAAAACCGATAAGACTGAAAAGAAAAAGAAGCTGAGTAAACAGACGGGTTGGAAAGAAGAAGGAGCGCGTAAACGCGGTGTGAAGACACACGGCGATGTGTCCGGTGGTCAAGGATGGCGTGTCCGCCGCGATAAACAGCATAAGGTATCTGCAGCTGATACGAAAAAGGAACATGGTTTTTCAGCGCCAACCGAGCCGGTCGTACGTGAAATTATGGTGCCAGAAACAATTTCAGTCGGTGCGCTTGCGCAAAAATTGTCAGTTAAAGCGGCTGATATTATTAAGGTTTTAATGAACATGGGTAGCATGGTAACGATCAATCAAATGCTGGACCAGGAAACGGCCATGATTGTGGTTGAAGAATTGGGACATGTTGCCAAGTATGCGGCGCTAGATAGTCCCGAAGCTTTTCTTGCTGATAGCGAATCGCTTATTGCTGAGGCGGAAATGGAACCGCGTGCGCCTGTCGTTACGGTAATGGGTCATGTAGATCATGGAAAAACATCCCTGTTGGATTATATTCGTCGTTCGCGTGTGGCGGGTGGTGAAGCAGGCGGCATTACACAGCATATTGGGGCTTATCATGTTGAGACAGAACATGGCATGATAACTTTTTTAGATACACCCGGTCACGAGGCTTTTACTGCTATGCGCGCGCGCGGTACCAAAATTACCGATATTGTTATTTTGGTGGTCGCTGCCGATGATGGTGTAATGCCTCAAACGATTGAAGCGATACACCATGCTAAAGCAGCCAAAATTCCGGTAATCGTTGCAGTCAATAAAATTGATAAACCAGAAGCCAACGTTGAAAGAATTAAGCAGGAACTGGTTGCGCATGAAGTGGTGCCGGAAGACTGGGGTGGCGATACCATGTTTATCGAAGTTTCAGCTAAAACGGGCCAGGGCATTGATGCTTTACTGGAAGGTATTTTGCTGCAGGCAGAAGTATTGGAACTTAAGGCGCCTAAGAAAACATCTGCCAGGGGTGTTGTAATTGAATCCCGTTTGGATAAGGGACGTGGCCCGGTTGCGACCATTTTGGTTCAGTCAGGTACACTCAGACGAGGCGACGTGCTTTTGGCAGGTGCGGTTTTTGGTAAAGTACGTGCCATGAGTGATGAAAATGGAAAGCAAATAAAACAAGCAAGCACTTCTATTCCTGTTGAAATACATGGCCTGTCAGAGGTGCCCGATGCCGGTGAAGTGGTTACAGCGTTGGATGATGAGCGTAAGGCAAGAGAAATTGCGCTTTTCCGTCAAGGCAAATACCGGGACGTTAAGCTTGCCAAACTTCACGCAGCCAAGCTGGAAAATGTTTTTGATCAGCAAGAAGATGTCAAAGTGCTTTCTTTGATTATAAAAGCCGATGTACAGGGATCTTGCGAGGCGCTTGCGCATGCATTACAAAAACTTTCAACCGACGAAGTTAAAGTCAATATTATACATAGCGGTGTAGGTGCGATTATTGAGTCAGATATCAATTTGTCGCTGGCATCAAAAGCTGTGGTAATTGGTTTTAATGTGCGTGCAGATGCCGGTGCGCGTAAGTTGATAGCTTCAAGTGGTGTGGATGTGCGTTATTACAATATTATTTATGAAGCTGTTGATGAAGTGAAAGCTGCCTTGTCAGGCATGATGGCACCCGAACGCAAGGATAATATTCAAGGACTCATTGATATTCGGGAAATCTATCGTATTCCGAAGGTTGGTGTGGTTGCCGGGTGCTATGTATTGGAGGGTATCGTAAAAAGAAATTCACTGATCAGAGTGTTGCGCGACGGTAAAGTTATCCATAGCTGTGAACTGGATTCTTTAAAACGGTTTAAAGATGATGTTAAGGAAGTAAGGGAGGGCTTTGAATGTGGCGTTTCGCTCAAAAACTACAACGATCTACAAGTGGGCGATCAATTGGAAGCCTACGAAATTATTGAAACGGCACGTACGCTTTAATTAAGTTTGCCCGCCGTAATGATTAATAATAATGCCTAAAGACTTCTCCCGTTCTCTTCGTGTGGCCGATCAGATTCAACGTGAGCTCGCTGATTTGCTACGACATGAAATTAAAGATCCCCGGATCGATCATATTACGATCACAGCAGTCGAAGTAACGCGTGACTATACATATGCTAAAGTTTTTTATACGACGTTAGGTGAGTCAGAAAAAATTCCTTTGATAGAAAAAGGTCTGGAAAAAGCAAATGGATTTCTTCGATCCAGTTTGTCCAAAAGAATACAATTACGCGTCGTTCCTCAATTGATTTTTGTCTATGATAAATCTGTTGAGCATGGCGCATATATGTCAAAGTTGATTGATGAAGCTGTTGCTCAAGAGAACAAAAACAAGACCTGATTGATTGGTTAAAGTTTGAAGTCATGCCTGTTTTTTCAACTTAGAAACATTTTGAGAGTTCTTTACTTTCCACTTTATGGCTAAGCGTAGCATCAGCGGTGTATTACTATTAGATAAGCCATACGGGATTACATCTAATAAAGCACTTCAGAAAGTTAAGTACTTGTATGAATCAGCCAAGTCTGGGCATGCCGGTACATTAGACCCCCTGGCGACAGGTATGTTGCCAATTTGCATGGGGGAAGCCACTAAATTTTCTTCTATATTGCTAAACGCGAATAAGACTTATGAAGCTGCAATCAAGTTAGGTTACCAAAGTACAACAGGTGACGCAGAGGGAGTAATTGAAAAACTGACTGAGGTAGGTACTACTAAACTAAGCGTTCAATATTGTGAAACGGTTTTGCAACAATTTGTAGGGGAAACCATACAAATACCGCCAATGTATAGTGCCTTAAAACATCGCGGCAAACCATTATATTTTTATGCACGTAACGGAGAGGTAATTGAGCGTCAACCACGTACAATTCGAATTCATGAAATCAAAATTAAATCGTTACTTGGGAACGAACTGACCATAACAGTCCGTTGCGGAACTGGTACCTATATTCGTACGTTGGCTGAGGATATAGGAAGAGCATTGGGCTGCGGTGGCGCCTATCTGGTTAAATTATGCCGCAGTTCTCTGGGTTATTTTGATTTATTACAAGCAAAAACACTTGAAGAGCTTGAAGAGATGGACAGAGTTGATCGTGATTATTGTTTGCTGCCGATAGATAGCATCTTGCAGGATTTACCTTTCGTGACGCTTGATAAAAAAGAAACACACACTATTTTGCAGGGGCGCGTTCTTTCGGAACAACCAATTCTAAATGATTGGGTAGCAAAAAATACACATGAAAAAAATGTGCGCTTGTATTACCAACAATTGTTTTTGGGGCTTGGTGAAGTCACGACAGAGCAAACCATAAAACCTAAACGTTTATTGTCTGAAACACATCTAATAAATCAAAATCGATTACAACTTAATTGAATTTAGTTTGTTTAATAATGTGATGTTACAGATCAGACTCAATGCGTTATAATCCCCCGTTTAATTTCGCACAATGAATCATGCTACATGGAATTAATCTGGCCTGCGTACGCGGTGATCGCAGACTTTTCAAGGAAGTGAATTTTACTTTAGAAGCGGGCGGATTAATGCAAGTGAACGGACCTAATGGGAGCGGCAAAACAAGTTTGTTGCGGATACTGTGCGGTTTATCAAATCCTGACTTGGGTAAAATTACCTGGCAGGGAGAAACAGTGCGCGCTCTTGATGGTCAATATTATAGAGATTTGACTTATATCGGTCACCTGAATGGTACTAAAGACGACTTAACCGCGCTCGAAAATTTACGCATATCCAGCGCGCTGTCTGGCATGCAAATTACTGAAAAACAAGCCAGTGATGCACTCGATCATATGGGTTTAGGTGGCAGGGAGTTATTGCCGGCTAAAGTACTTTCACAAGGTCAACGAAGACGCGTTGCGCTTGCGCGTCTACTGGTTTGTAATACAACATTATGGATCTTGGATGAACCATTGGCAGCTTTAGATGTGGTGGCTGTAAAGCTAATTCGGAATTTACTGGAGCAGCATTTGCAACAAGGTGGAATGATCGTGATGACGACGCACCAAGCTATTGATATTGCTGCGGCCTCGACAATGCAATTGCAATTGGCATAATATGTTTTTTTGGGTAATTCAACGTGATCTGTTACTGGCGATACGTCGTAGATCCGATGTTTTAACAACACTGTTTTTTTTTGTGATTGTTGTCAGTTTGTTTCCATTAAGCGTAGGGCCCGAGATGAATATGTTGCGAACAATGGCGCCCGGTATTGTTTGGGTTGCAGCTTTGTTGGCTTCAATGCTGTCATTAGGCAGGTTGTTTTCCAATGATTATATAGATGGCACACTTGAACAGATGCTGCTGTCGCCACGATCATTATCGATCCTTGTATTAGGAAAAGCACTGGCGCACTGGCTGGTGACGGGGGTTCCACTCGTATTGATGGCGCCGATTCTAGGTATTCAATACGATTTGCCGGTGGATGCACTGTTTGTGTTAACCACTTCGTTATTACTTGGTACGCCAGTACTGAGTTTAATTGGTGCAATCGGCGCAGCTTTAACACTGGGTTTACGTGGAGGCGGTGTTTTGATTTCTTTACTGGTTCTGCCACTTTATATTCCCGTTCTCATTTTTGGAGCAGGCGCGGTTGAAGCCAATATGGCAGGCGTAGGATATGATGCGCATCTGTCATTACTGGGTGCATTTCTACTCGTTTCACTTGTTTTTGCCCCTTGGGCAACAGCTTCTTCGCTTAGAGTTTCAATGGAGTAGAATTAATACCAACAGATTCGCCTGTTACTCAAAGGCTTGTAATAGGCGAACTTATTAATAACAGATATGAATTTTTTAGAAGATGTTTGATTTCTATTAAAGCAATTTTTTGATTCCTGCTTTTTGGTATAGAATTGCGGCTACAAATATAGGACTACACTCATAAAAAATAAAAAAATAAACTTCTAAAATAACAAATACAAACAAAATAT
>DOOY01000306.1 GCA_003514765.1 Nitrosomonas sp.
CGTAGTGTGTTTTCATTTCATTCAGCAAATAATTTGCATTATCCATCATATTTTGAGCATCGATTGTCTGCCGGGAAAAATCTTGTTCTGAACTGAAAAAATGAAACTCGGCCGGTTTGACCGAATCGCGCGAGCAGGTAATCGTGCCGGGCACCTGCAGAATATATTCCGGGTCGTGAATTTTTCCAAATTGCGCTTCAAATTCATCAAAAATAGATTGTATTGTGATAAATAAGCCGGCAGGAGAGGGGAAGCCGAAAAACTTGTGACAGGAAACCGCGATGGAATGATAGCGTGCAGGCTGGTCAGGTGATCGGGTATGTAACACTTCGCCGGCAAAAGACGTATGTGGCAGGTAGCCGCCAAACAGCGCCGCATCAAGATGCAGATAAAATTCACGTCCTTTTAATTTGCTTTGAATGTCGTCAATTGGGTCAATGGCGCCCTTGAATGTCGTGCCCATTGTTGCGACGATCAGTGCAGGATGGTTGGGGTTGGCTTTCAGTTTTTGCTCGAGATCATGGATATCCATGCTGCCATCGACCTGTGTGTCGACAACCACCCACTCCAGATTCATTAGATTCCTGAGAATCTGAATCGAATAATGCGCTTCCCGGGTGAAATAAATTTTGGGCGTGATACCAGTACGGCTTTTCAGTAATGTGCGACCGATATAAATACCATGCATGTTACTGTCGGTTCCGCTATTGGTGAGAAAGCCCCAGGCCTGCTTGTGCATGAAACCATAAATGGCGCCAAACCGTTCGATCAATTCTTTTTCAAAATCATGTGTATTAAAAAAGAAATGGCTGTGTTTGAAAGGATCGCCGACACTGTTAAAACTGAACTTATTGAGTCCTGCTGCGTCCAGTTTTTGCCGCCAGTCAAAAAATGCAGCGGGCGGGTAATTCATGTTAATGGGATAACCCAGCATCGAAGTTCTTTGCCGGGTCAGTGCATACAGCCGCTTGAGATCGGAAGATACAGCATAATCCGGCAGTTCATTCGGCAGTGTCTGGCCGGTCAATGCATTGGGCGAACAAGTGGCAATCAGTGTGGCCGCACCTGTCAGTCCGAGAAATTTTCGACGGGTAATGAACATAAAAAAACAGTTAAAAATTTTACGTTGAAAATCAATCAGGAAACATAAAAATTGCGCATCATGCCCATGTCTTCATGTTCCAGATTGTGACAATGATAAAGAAACAATCCCGTATAGTCCTGGAATGGTTTAATGATTTCAATTTCCTCGTCGGGCATTACGAGTACGGTATCTTTCCATCCGTTGTGAATAAAGCCTTCCTTGACGGTATCATAAGCGCCGCTGCCCTTATTGTTTTTACGCGACAAAATCTGGAACTGTTGACCATGCAGATGGATCGGATGCGGCAAGGCACGCATCATACTCATCATTCCCATGCCGCGGCCACCACCATCCATGCCGCCGTCATGAAAAATACGTATTTTCTGAATGGTATTGACCGGGATTCTTTCAACATCCAGATAATCATTCATCTTGAATGTTCTGCCATTAAGTTGAAACAACATACGTCGCATGCCAATTGCAATCGGTACCGTCTTTTCAGGGCTGGTCAAATCTTTCGTGCTGAGGCGTTGCATGGGAGCCAGTTTTTCAGGTAATCGGGGTGAATCGTTTATTTGTTCGGTAATATTAAATCTTACAATTGGAAAAGCCCCGCCTTGCGCCAATCCGCCATGCATTCCGCCCATTCTGCCTCTTCCCATACCCATATCGCCCATTCCTCTCATAGGCGAGCCCCCGACTTGATATTCCAGACTTTGCAGGGTGAGTTCTGAACCCGGTTTGCGTCCGCTAAAATCCATCCATAATTCAATACGTTCTGCGGGTGCCAGCATGAGATAAGGCATGGACTCGGGTTTTTCCAGCAAACCGCCGTCAGTGCCAATAATAGTTAATGGCGTGCCGTCATCCCAGCCGAGTTTGTAAATCCGCGAATTGGAGCTGTTCAGCAGACGCAGACGGTAGGCGCGGGTTTTAACGGAGATTGTGTTGTTTGCCTGTCCGTTTACCAGAATCGTATCGCCGAGAAAACCCATCATACGTTGATGCATGCCGTGTAAATAATGTAATTGATTGCCGGCAGTAAAGCGGCGGTCCTGAATAACCAGGGGAATTTCATACTCGTCAGTAGGCAATTCCAGTTTATGTTCCGCTTCGTCGCGAACGGTAATCAAGCCGGCAAGACCCTGATATACCTGCGTGGCGGTCATGTCATGCGTGTGTGCATGATACCAGTAGGTTGCTGCGGGATTGTTGACCCCAAATTCGTAAACATATCGTTCCCCATTGAAAATTTCGTACATGGGATGGCCGTCCATCTTTTGGGGTACATGCAAGCCGTGCCAATGGGTAATAACAGGTTCGTTTATTTGATTGTAAAAGAAAATGCGAACTTTCTGTCCGCGTTCAAAATTGAGTATGGGGCCCAAATAACCCGGTAAGTTTTTGACACTGTTGGCGGGACCTTTTAACAATTTGCCGCTGTATTTGAATACATGCGTATCGGCGCCGGTCAAAATAGGGACCTCCGCAGTCCGGGCATACAGCTCCAGTTCAACATCCGGTTTAAAGTTTTTGTCGGGGTCTTTGTTGATTTGTCTGTCCTCGGCCCAGCTTGAGCCGGGCAATGTTGAAGCCAAGGCGCTCCAGGCAGCGTAGTGCAGAAATTGACGCCTGGTCAGTTCGGGATGTGGCATGATAAGTCCTCCTCATTGCGGTGCATTCTGGTTTGGCGACTGAAAATGAACCCGTGAATTAAAAAACAAATATATTTTAGAATCCGAACTTCAGTCATTACTGATTTTGATTGTAATGTGGATGATGTTGTTTTGATTCGATCTGGATCAATTAAAGTTAAACTAATTTAATGGGTATTTTAAAATAGGAAACACCATTATCTTCCTGTGGCGGTGTTTCGCCAGCCCGGATATTGGTCTGTATTGAGGGCAACAGTAATGCAGGTGCTTCAAGCGTTGCGTCTCTTTTGTTGCGCATGTTGATGAATGCGTTTTCATCAATGCCGTCATGGACATGAATATTGCGTGCGCGTTCCTGTACAACCGTCGATTCCCAAGCCGGATCGCGCCCGCCGGGTGGATAGTCATGACACATAAACAGACGGGTCTCTGGCGGGAAAGACAATATTTTTCGAATGGAACGATATAGATTATGAGCGTCGCCACCCGGAAAATCAGCACGTGCCGTACCAACATCCGGCATAAATAGCGTATCACCGACGAAAATCGCATCATTGAATTGATAGGCCATATCGGCAGGCGTGTGACCGGGCACAGAGAGCGCCTTGGCGGTTAGTTTCCCAACATGAAAAATTTCTTCGTCAGCAAATAAATAATCAAAATGATGACCATCCGGTATGAATTCATTGCCCAGGTTAAAAACGCGTTTGAAAGTTTCCTGAACAGTTGGGATGTTATCGCCAATTGCGATTTTCCCGCCGAGTTTACTTTTCAAGTAATGTGCTGATGACAAGTGATCGGCATGTGCGTGCGTTTCAAGTATCCATTCTACAGTGAGTTGTTGGCATTGAATAAAGTCGATCAACTTGTCGGCGGACGCAGTATGGATACGCCCGGATTTGGGGTCGTAATCCAGAACTGGATCAATGATCGCGCAACTTCCTGTTAATTTGTCATAAACAACATAGCTTATTGTCCATGTGACAGGATCAAAGAATGCATTGATATTAGGGGGCATTATTAGCTCCATCAGTAATAAAGTTGGAAAAACATAAAACACTTGACATTAATATATCAAATTATATAATGTATGGCAACAATATATTTTTATGTGTATCAATACTTCTGATTGACGTGAATTTGTTTTGAATGAATTTAACAATCTTCTGGATTTTGCGGGATTAAGTTTAAAATGGAAACAAACAGTGTGGTTAAGTGGCCCGCAGGTGAGCGTTTCAATTTTCTGTTCGCAAACCACTGATAAGCACTTGTGAATGAACAAAAGAGTAATTGGGTGAATACGTGATAGATACTAATTTAATGTTGCCTGGTATGGAGACCGTGCGTGCATCGGCATCAAAAGCTTGCGCAATTTTAAAAACGCTGGCCAATGAAGACCG
>DOOY01000300.1 GCA_003514765.1 Nitrosomonas sp.
TCGATGCCCTCCTGGCCTGCCAGCAGAATTGTCAGATGAAATCAATGCTTTCTCAGAAAAAATATTGTTTGTGTTTGTAATTTATTAACCATACGTAGTGCAGTAGAAAGTGTAAATATTTTGTCGTAACTCTGAATAGGTTAATAAGTGGATAAGGTTAAACTGTTTTTAGCGGTAATGCTGGGTGTGGCAGGTATTTTCGGCTATTATTTTTTGCATGAAAGTCCGATGGTGGTGCGAGTCGTTTCAGTATTACTGGGACTAATTTCAGGGACCGCTTTGGCATTATTCACATCACCGGGCAGGCAATTTTTAGCATTTTCTCAGGATTCAATTGATGAAACTAAAAAGGTGGTGTGGCCAAATCGCAAAGAAACGCTGCAGACAGCAGGTGCAGTATTTGCATTTGTCATGGCAATGGCAATTTTTCTGTGGTTGGTGGATACGGGGCTCATGTCAATTGTGAAGTTAGTAATGGATCAGGAGGGTTGACGGTGTACCGGGTGAGAAATGAATAAAAAATGGTACGCTATCCATGCCTACTCTGGTTTTGAGAAAAGTGTTAAAAGGGCCTTAGAAGAGCGAATTAAGCAGCAGAAATTGGAGAATCAGTTTGGCGATATACTTGTGCCAGTAGAGGAAGTGATTGAAATCAAGGGTGGCCAAAAAAATATTAGCGAAAGAAAGTTTTTTCCGGGGTATATCTTGGTTGAGATGGAATTGACCGATGAAAGCTGGCATTTGGTTAAGGGAACGCCCAAGGTGACCGGTTTTGTGGGCGGATCAACAACACAGCCCGTTCCAATCAATAAGCGGGAAATCGATGATATTTTAAATCAAATTAAGGAGGGTGTAGAAAAGCCCAAACCTAAGATTTTATTTCAGGCAGGTGAGCTCGTTCGTGTTAAAGATGGTCCATTTACTGATTTTCAAGGTAGCGTAGAAGAAGTTAATTACGATAAAAACAAATTGCATGTGTCTGTTTCAATTTTTGGGAGACCGACTCCGATCGAATTAGATTTTGGTCAAGTTGAAAAAGTATAATTAGTCTGAATGTTACTCAGGGTGGTAAAAGCATATTGACAGTCTGTGAGATTGGGGAAATGTCTTAGAATAAATATTGGTAAGTAGTAGAGCGAGAGTTAATGCTGTTTGATATTGGCTATGTCATTGTTAGTTAGTGGTGACCATATAACTCAATGAATTTGAGACAAAATATAAATTGTTGGTTTTTTTGGTTAATGACTTGTTTATAAATGATAACTTGTGTTTATTTGTAGTAACCAACAATTAACGATGACATAGCCTTGATATTTAAAGGGGAGAGTGTTTGATGCTCGTCTAACCCATTGAGGAGAAAATTTTGGCTAAGAAAATTATAGGTTATATCAAGCTGCAGATTCCGGCTGGAAAAGCAAATCCCAGTCCGCCAATTGGTCCGGCCTTAGGTCAGCGGCAATTAAATATCATGGAATTCTGTAAGGCATTTAATGCTGCTACCCAAAAGATGGAGCCTGGTCTACCGGTTCCAGTAGTAATTACGGCGTATGCGGACAAAAGTTTTACTTTTGTCATGAAAACTACGCCTGCGGCAGTGTTGATCAAAAAAATTGTAGGTGTGAGTAAAGGAAGCCCGCGTCCTCATACGGATAAAGTGGGTAAGCTGACGCGTGAGCAAGCGGAAGAGATTGCCAGGATAAAGACTCCTGATCTAACAGCTTCAGATATTGATGCTGCGGTAAGAACCATAGCTGGTAGCGCCAGAAGTATGGGTGTCGAAGTGGAGGGTCAGTAAGATGAGAAGACCTTCTAAAAGACATCAGGCAATCGTTCAAAGGATTGACAAGTCTAAATTATATTCGCCAGAAGAGGCACTGGTTTTTGTTAAGGAAACTGCGACAGCAAAATTTGATGAGTCTGTTGATGTTGCCATCTCACTAGGGATCGATGTAAGAAAATCAGATCAGGTTGTACGTGGTTCGGTGGTGATGCCATCTGGGACAGGTAAAATAGTACGGGTTGCGGTATTTGCTCAAGGAGAAAAAGCTAAGGAAGCAGAGCAGGCTGGAGCCGATGTTGTTGGTTTTGAGGATTTGGCGGACAAGATCAAGGCAGGTGAGATCAACTTTGATCTTGCGATAGCCAGTCCAGATGCAATGCGAATTGTGGGGCAGCTGGGTCAGATACTTGGTCCGCGTGGTTTGATGCCTAACCCAAAGGTAGGTACAGTTACGCCGGACGTGGCTACCGCAGTTAGAAATGCGAAGGCGGGCCAGGTACAATTTAGGGCGGATAAAGCAGGCATAGTCCACTGTACAATTGGTCGGGCCTCGTTTGAGATAGATGCGCTATTGAAGAATATTGCAGCATTAATTGATGCGCTTAACAAATCAAAACCTGCGGCATCTAAGGGGGTATATTTGCGAAAAATGGCAGTTTCCAGCACGATGGGTGCGGGAATTAAGATTGATCATGCTGGTTTGATCTAGTCTAGGTATATTTGTTTAACTTTGGGCCGTTGACAGCAGATTCTGTCAACGGGTTATCAAAGACCGTTGGGGTTTTTGCTTGTATTGAAAATTAATTTGGTGTGGCATCGTATGATGTATAAGCGAAAACTTAATTTCACTTTTCCAAACACTTAAGTTTATTTTTTTAGTTTAAGTATTTGGTGATACCCAGCGCAGATGGCGTGCCCAAGCAGGATTGTAAAGAGACATTCTCCTGGTAAAAGTACGCCGTTTTTGCAGTGCGAAAAGCCATCGTTTAGTATTTAAGTTGACGATAGGCTTGGAGATGTGTTCTATGGAGAATCTATTTTGAGTCTTAATCTAGAAGAAAAAAAGACGATCGTAGCAGAAGTGAGTAATGAAATAAACAAAGCGCAGGCTATGGTCATTGCTGAATATCGTGGTTTGGGCGTTGATAACTTTACGCGTATACGTGTTAAAACACGGGAAGCGGGTGTCTATTTTCGTGTTGTCAAAAATACCTTAGTCAGGCGAGCGGTTGCCAACACACCTTTTTCAGGATTGGCTGATCAGATGGTGGGTCCGTTGGTTTATGGCATTGGGAGCGATCCGGTAGCGACCGCCAAGGTATTGCATGATTTTGCCAAAATCAATGAAGGTTTTGTAATTAAGGCAGGTGCAATGGCGGGTGTCGTTATGTCCGCGAAGGACGTAGCCGCCCTAGCATCTCTGCCAAGCAGAGATGCGTTGTTAGCTAAGCTACTAGGTACAATGCAAGCACCTGTGGCGCAATTTGTTAGAACCCTCAATGAAATTCCTGTCAGATTTGTGCGTGGACTTGCAGCAGTTCGAGATCAAAAATAATGAATTGTGAGCATCCAATGGCATACAACAACTGCTACCCATTTTAACCGTAATTTATTTTAATCAGGAGAAGCTCATGGCTATTGCCAAACAAGAAATTTTAGAATCAATTGCTAATATGACGGTATTGGAATTATCCGAATTGATCAAAGAGATGGAAGAAAAGTTCGGGGTTTCGGCTGCTGCAGCGACCGTTGCCGTCGCTGCAGCGCCAGCGGGAGGCGGAGAAGCTGCTGTAGAACAGACAGAATTTTCAGTCATCCTTACTGGCGCTGGTGAGAGTAAAGTTAATGTTATTAAGGTTGTTAGAGCAGCAACAGGACTGGGATTGAAAGAGGCTAAAGATCTGGTGGATGGTGCTCCTAAGCCTGTAAAAGAAGGTATTTCCAAAGAAGATGCGGAAGCACTCAAGAAGCAACTGACCGAAGCAGGGGCTGGTTGCGAGATTAAGTAATTAACAATTATGGCTTTTGTTGGGCTGGCGCATACGCTTATGGCGTGTCACCAGCCCTGTTTTCTTTAAGGATGTAGGGCTTTTGCAAATATCTTTTGGTTATGCGGGTGGTAATTTGATTGCCATGATGCTAAAAAATTGCAACGTCTTTCTGCATTAGTTATCCATTATTCGCTTGATTTGTGATTTGCCAAGCTGATGTCACTAATAAATTATCTGATATTTTTCGGTAAAGGGTGATCCTTCCTATCAATACCTTAACGTTTTTGCTATTGAATGTGCAATCAATTAATACCTGGTTAACATAGCAAGTCTCAAGTCATATTTCTGAAAATTGCCTAATAGCAGCATAATACGTGGAGAGAATTCAATGAGTTATTCGTTTGCTGAGAAGAAACGTATTCGCAAAAGCTTTGCTAAGCGCCCTAGTATATTATCATTTCCCTTTCTTCTTGCTACGCAGATAGAGTCCTATTCTGAATTTTTACAAGAAAAAATTCCTTCCGCCGAGCGAAAGCTGCAGGGTCTTCAGGCAGCATTTCATGCGGCTTTCCCAATTGAGAGTCACTCAAACAATGCGCGCCTGGATTTTATTCATTATTCTCTCGGCATGCCAGGGTTTGATGTCAAAGAATGCCAGCAAAGAGGACTAACCTATGCATCTGCTTTGCGTGCAAGAGTTAGATTGACTCTTTTTGATAAAGAGTCCTCTAAACCTACGGTCAAGGAAGTAAAGGAGCAAGAAGTGTATATGGGAGAAATCCCCCTGATGACGGAAACCGGTTCATTCGTTATCAATGGTACCGAGCGAGTTATTGTGTCGCAGCTTCACCGGTCACCTGGCGTCTTCTTTGAGCACGATAGAGGGAAAACACATTCATCAGGTAAGCTATTGTTCTCTGCTCGCATTATTCCGTATCGTGGTTCCTGGCTGGATTTTGAGTTTGACTCTAAAGACTATGTTTATTTTCGGATCGATCGGCGCCGAAAAATGCCTGTAACAACTTTGTTGAAAGCAATGGGTTTTTCGTCAGCTCAAATTTTGGCTGAATTTTTTGAGTTTGACCGATTTACTTTCTCGAAAAAAGGAATATTTTTTGGTTTGCAGCCCGAACGGTTGCGGGGGGAATTGGCGAATTTTGATATTGTTGCGCCGGACGGCAAGATTATCGTACAAAAGGACAAAAGAATAACAGCCAAACATGTCCGCGATTTGCAACAATCCGGCATGAGCAGCGTTAGCGTTCCGGAAGAATTCTTGCTAGGAAAAATACTGGCAAAAGACATTGTAGATAAAGAGACTGGTGAAGTGATTGCGCTGGCCAATAGTGAAATTAATGAAGTATTGCTGGCGAATATTCTGCAGGCTTCCGTAAAGGAAATCGATACATTATTCGTGAATGATCTCAATCACGGTCCGTATATTTCCCAAACATTGCGAATTGATGAGTGTGCTGAAGCAATATCTGCGCAGGTTGCAATCTATCGTATGATGCGTCCGGGTGAGCCTCCGACAGAAGAGGCGGTGGCAGCCTTGTTTAACGGGTTGTTTTATTCTCCTGATCGCTATGACTTGTCGGTTGTAGGACGCATGAAATTTAATAGACGAGTCGGTCGAGAGGAATTGACCGGTTCAGTTACTCTGTCGAATGAGGATATTCTGGAGGTTGTCCGGATCTTGGTGGCTCTGCGTAATGGCGTGGGTGAAATCGATGATATTGATCATTTGGGTAATCGCCGTGTTCGCTCGGTTGGTGAGTTGGTAGAAAATCAATTTAGAACTGGATTGGCACGTGTGGAAAAGGCCGTGAGAGAGCGACTCAGCCAGGCAGAGTCGGAAAATCTCATGCCGCATGATTTTATTAATGCAAAGCCGGTTTCATCAGCGATAAGAGAGTTTTTTGGATCGAGTCAATTGTCGCAGTTTATGGATCAGACAAATCCGTTGTCTGAAATTACGCATAAAAGGCGCATATCAGCTCTTGGTCCTGGTGGTTTGACCCGGGAAAGAGCTGGATTCGAAGTCCGGGATGTGCATCCAACACACTATGGACGAGTTTGTCCGATTGAAACACCGGAAGGGCCGAATATTGGGTTGATTAATTCATTGGCTTTATACGCTCGTACCAATGAGTATGGGTTTATCGAAACGCCTTACCGGTTGGTCAAGGCAGGTAAGGTTGCAAATGACGTGACTTATCTTTCGGCTATTGAAGAGAGCAATTATGTTATTGCACAGGCAAATGCAAATCTAGATCAGGATGGCTCATTCAAAGATGAGGTGGTTTCGTGCCGTCATAAAAATGAATTTACGCTCTC
>DOOY01000066.1 GCA_003514765.1 Nitrosomonas sp.
CCACCTGCGCCAACGATAACCACATCGAATTTTCTTTTTATGATTGACACATCAGCTCCATAGAATTTCGGCTGTCCATACCAGATAAACCAGCAGTGAAATAATCACCAGAATCTGCAATACCAAACGCGTAATTGCCGGTTTTACGTAATCCATCAACACATTACGAACACCCACCCAGGCATGCCAGAACAGGCAAGCAAAAAACAGGAATGTTGCAATACGCATCCACTGATTATTGAAAATGCTCGCCCATGCGGCATAATCTTGCGGTGCAACGGTCCATACGATGATCGCAAGCAACAAAATATAAACCGCCATCAACACCGCTGTCACACGCTGCGCCATCCAGTCTCTCAAGCCATAGTGCGCGCCTGTTACAATACGGCCGCTCTGCTTTACCATAGAATAGCTCCCACCAATAATGTCAGGAAGATACTGATTGCCAGCACCCATTTACTGCTGGCACGCGCCTGTGCAAGTGCAATGCCATAATGCAGATCCAGCGCAAGATAACGTATGCCTGCACAAAGATGATGCAGACAAAGCCATACAAAAAAGACAAGCAATATTTTCATAGCCGGACTTTGAGAAGCCGTCTGCAGCGCCTCAAAGCTTTCCGAGGATTCGAGCATCATCTGCAGGCCGCAAAGCATGACAGGGATGCCCGGGAAAAAAAGCAGCACACCGCTGATGCGGTGCATTATTGACACGATTGCCGGCAACGGCTGAGTGATCTTTAAGAGATTGAGATGCTTGGGGCGTTTATTCAAGAATTTCGCTGCCATGCATGAGACCTTAATGTTATAGATTCGAAAGCTGACTTAACACGTTAAACTGATATCAAGTTTAGTCTGTTATACTCTATGATACAAGTCATAATATGCATTGCCGTTTTTGAGAACCAGAAACTTTTTCCTTTTTAATAAAGGCGGATTTCATAAATAATTTATTTGTTGGCAATCGCTTTAATCCACAATGTAAAAAGCAAACATATTTATATCGCTATTGCATAATTTCTCCAAAGTGGAATAAAGTTAACTTAAATCACGACTTACCGTGGATAGATATGTTTATATATCGCAGCCGATTAACAGGCCAGTAAACAGGCTGTTGAAAACAGGTATTTATCAAAATGCTCCATTTAATCGATTATGCATAGCCGCGTTCATCATCAATTAACTTCATCAGTCAATGAATATTGGCAACCCCCTCACTATGATCCACAGCCATGGTTTAAATCACGCAGATTTGTCATCTTCACGATTGCGTTTCTAGCAAGCGCTGCAATTACACTGAGTTATGTTTTTTCCCGGCCGGCAATTTACCTCAGCTACGCCACTCTGTTAACCGTAGCGAAAACTGCCATTGACCTGCCAAGCAATGATGCTGATATTCAACATGTCGCCATTCAGAAACAAATCCTGCTGGGATCCGAACTGTTAGCAGAAACATCAAGACGATTAAAATCAACAGACACCGATGGCACTCCAATAAACTTGAGCGTGGCGGAGATCCGTCAAATGCTGGATGTCAAACCGGTCATTGAAACCAATTTGATTGAGATGGCTGCTGAAGGTACCGACCCGGAAAAACTGCCTGTGCTGATTAATACCTGGATTGACGTTTATTTAGACGCGAGAGCAGAAGAGGTGTCGCGCTTATTAGGTGATACCACCCAAATTTTACAAAATGAACTGCATGGATTGGCGGAAAAAATAACCGCCAAACGCGTCGAACTGGATCAATTCAGAAGAAGTCACGATATCTCTTCCATCGAACGTGAAGAAAATGAAGCACTGGCGCGTCTTAAAGGTTTAAATGAATCGCTCAATATAGCCAGCGAGGAAGAAGTAAAAACAAAAGCGCGATTGGACGCAATCAACAGAGCGATTGAGAACGGACAAGCAGTAGTCCCGCAAGAAGATACGCGAACACTCAGTTTACTTGAAGACCGGGCACAACAATTGCGCGAAGAATTAGCGGATTTGAATCTACGCTATACCAAAGAATATCTCGAGCTGTCACCCACATTGAAAGTCATACCGGAACAGCTTGCATCGCTGGAAAGTGAGATCAGGCGCATGCGCCAAAGCGGTCAGACGATTGTTCAATCGGACGCACAACAAGAGTATGCCGCTGCAAAGCAAGCAGTCAGCGAGATACGCAAACAACTTGATGAACATAAAAAAAAGGCAACTAAATTTTCAACCCGGTTCTCAGAACATCAAGCATTGCAAGCCGACCTTGAAGGATTGGAGACATTGTACCGTGACACCCAGGATAGACTGGCTCAGGTTGAAGCCAGATATGCTGGAAAATACCCACAAGTTGACGTGATCGAGCGCGCTTTTCTGCCCAGCGCTCCCATTCGCCCAAACTATTTTCTTGATGCCATTATCGCCGTTACCGGTTCAATTTTATTCAGCTTGTTTTGCATCTGGATCAGTGAATTCCTGACACGCAAAACAAAACCAGAACCGGTGATCAACCTGTCAGGTATTCATCTGTACAACAAGGATATGTCACCTGATTCTCTCGGAATTCCACAACAATCTGTCAATGCATTGCCGCAACAGCATCCTGTTCTGGGAAATCCTCCTCCGCAGGAATTATCCGCGCAACAAATCGGCACGCTGCTGCAACATGCCGGTAACAGAGAAAAACTGCTGATCGCGCTGTTGCTAAGCGGCGTCACGCTGGAAGAAGCCCCAGCGATAGGAAAGGAAGATATCGATTTTGAGAACGAAAAACTGATCGTTAAAAGTGAATCACCAAGAATCATACCGCTCAATCCGGCATTAAAATCACTCTTTGCGAAGACCACGTATCGTTTAGTCAGCGCATCCGGAGACCCACTGTCCTCGGAAGACCTTGCCGCCTTAATTACTTGCGCAATTCTCGATGCGGACTTATCTGGCGCCGATGAAATCAACGCTGCTTCGCTTCGTCAGACTTATATCATTTATTTGGTCAAGCAAGGTATTCGTCTCTCAGAACTTGAAAAAATTACCGGTTATATTCCGCCTAAAGAACTCTCCAGCTACAGCATTTATTCACCACCAGGACCGAAACGCGCTTATGAGGTTATTGACAAGGTTTATCCTGAATTGCTTAATATTGATCAAATACGGTAAAAATCACGTTATTCAATACTTGCGCTATTTTGAATCCGATCAATTCACCATTACCACTGTCCGGCACTCAGATGATAAAATATGCCCTTTGTCGCAGCCAATTACTTTAACCAATCCTTAATAACCGATTTATCCGATTCAAAATTTTTCAATGATACAACTCACGATTAA
>DOOY01000175.1 GCA_003514765.1 Nitrosomonas sp.
CTTATTATATCATTACCAATTACAAGATTGTGTACCGCCCCGTGGTCAATATTAAAAATGATTTCATCATTCTTAACACTATCTGCAGGCATGTCCATTTCTGGAGTTACCCTAACAGACAATAATGGCGTATAGCCGCATTCACTACACCATTCATAGATGGATCGAATCAGGTATGGCTTTGTCGATGGCAGTTTCATTTACGCATAACCTTTTCAGATGCAGACAATGCGTCGATAAAAAGGGGTCTGCTAAATAATCGCTCGGAATATTTTAACAGCGCGGCAGCCTGTTTAGGTAGCTTAATCCCGTAATGTTCAAGTCGCCACAATAATGGCGCAATAGCGACATCCAACATCGAAAATTCGTCACCCAGCATGAACTTTTGTTTCTCAAATATGGGCGCAATCAGCGTCAAGTTCTCTGCAATGGCAATACGCGCCTTTTCAGTTGCCTTAGCATCTGCACTTTCAATTTCATCAATATAACAAAACAGCTCCTGTTCAAAGCGATACAGCAATAACCTGGCACGAGCACGCATTACCGGATCGGCTGGCATAAGTTGCGGATGTGGAAAACGATCGTCAATATATTCATTAATGATATTGGATTCGTAGAGCACCAGATCCCGTTCTACCAGAATCGGCGCTCTTCCATAGGGACTCATTACTGCAAGATCTTCAGGCTTGTTATTTGGATCAACATCAATTACTTCAAAGTCCATATCCTTTTCGTGCAAAACGATGCGACAACGATGGCTATACGGACAGGTAATCGTTGAATATAAAGTCATCATAGTTATATTTTCCCCATGCTTATACTAGAGATATGAAAAACTCTCCACAATCAATGTATGTCTTTCCAATACTCTCGATATAATGCATAGGTCAACCCCAGCATGCCAAACAGGAATATCATAACCATGATTCCCAGACGCTTACGGTCGTTTGCAGCAGGTTCGCCAATATAGACCAGATAATTTACCAAATCAGCAACATATTGATCATACTCAGGCACCGTCATTAAACCTGGCTCAGCCAACTCCAGGCTTTTTACTTCTTTACCATCAACCGTTTTCACAACAAGTTTTTGTTCACCTTGCAATTCATAGAGTACATGCGGCATGGCTGCTCGATCAAAAACAAGATTATTCCAGCCTGGCACTGTTGTATCATCACGATAAAAAGCGCGCAAGTAGGTATACAACCAATCCGCACCTCTTGAACGTGCGATCACCGACAAATCCGGTGGTGCCACACCAAACCATTCTTCACCTTCATTTTTACGCATGGCTGATAGCATCAGATCGCCAGCCTTCTGGTCTGTCAAAACCAATTTATCGAGTACTTCGGCTTCGTTATCCAAGCCGATATCGCGATGACGGTTGTAGCGCATAAAACTAGCGCCATGGCATGTCAGGCAATAGTTCACAAAGGATTCGGCACCACGCTGTAATGCCTCATTATCTGTTGTATCAATAGGTGCCGTATCTAGTGGCATCCCGGGCTCTGCAGCGAACAAACTCAATGGAGCCATAAACAAGACAAGTAGAAATATTTTTATTTTATTCATTTGGTCACTCTTTTAGGCTCAGGTTTTGTTTTATCTATTTTGCTGTACCAAGGCATTAAAATAAAGAACGCAAAATAAATAACTGAAAAGATTTGCGCTAACAAGGTATATAGCGGTGTAGGCGATTGCGTGCCCAGCCATCCTAGAACAAAAAAGCTGATAACGAAAAGCGTTAAAGCAAATTTAAAAATTGGACCTTTATAGCGAATGGATTTAACAGGACTCCTGTCAAGCCACGGCAAGAAACAGAAAACTGCAACACCGGCACCCATTAAAATCACACCCCACAATTTCGCATCAATCCAAAGGAAGTTTACTGTGACCGCTCGCAGCATTGAATAATAAGGGGTGAAATACCACACAGGCGCGATATGATCCGGGGTTTTTAATGTGTCGGCCGGAATGAAATTATTGTGTTCCAGGAAATACCCACCCATTTCTGGCGCAAAGAAAATAATTCCGCAAAACACAATCAAAAATATAACAACGCCAAAAATATCCTTCACGGTGTAATAAGGATGAAATGGAATGCCATCAACCGGTATTTTTGTTTGCGGATTTTTATTTTCTTTAATTTCGATACCGTCCGGATTATTTGAGCCGACTTCATGTAAAGCAATAATATGGACAAACACCAGAACCACAATTAAAACTGGTAGCGTCACAACATGGTAGGCAAAGAAGCGGTTAAGCGCCGCATCCGAAAGCATAAAGTCACCTAAGATCCAGTTATGCAGTGTTTCACCAATGAAAGGAATGGCTTCAAACATACTTACAATCACCTGCGCGCCCCAGTATGACATTTGTCCCCAAGGCAAAATATAACCAGTGAATGCCAGACTCATCAACACAAAAAATATGCCCATACCGATTAACCATAAAAGCTCGCGTGGTTTTCGATAAGAACCGTACAGCATGCCACGAAACATGTGCAAATATACAACCACAAAGAACATGGATGCACCGGTAGAATGCATATAACGAATCAGCCAGCCGTAATCAACATCACGCATGATATATTCCACTGAAGCAAAAGCCAGACTGGAGTCCGGCTTATAACTCATGGTAAGAAAAATACCAGTAACCAGCTGATTTACAAGCACTAGAAGCGCCAATGAACCAAAGAAATACCAGAAATTAAAATTCTTTGGTGCGTAATATTCGGTAAAATGCTCTTTCCAGGTAGACACCAACGGAAAGCGCTTGTCTATCCATTCAAGAAACGTATTGTTTTGCTTGTTCATTTATGCAGTTTCCTTGCTTTCTGCCCCAATTAAAAGGACGTTATCACTTAAATAAACATGAGGTGGAACTACTAAATTTGTTGGTGCAGGCACACTCTTGTAAACACGGCCTGCCAGATCAAATTTAGAACCATGACATGGGCAGAAAAAGCCACCCAGCCAATCTGACCCCAGATCTTCAGGCGCGATATCTTTCCTAAAAACTGGCGAACATCCCAAGTGCGTACAAATACCTTCCACAACCAGAATTTCTGGTTTGATTGAACGCGTTCTGTTTTTTGCGTAATCGGGCTGTTGATCTTTTTCTGAATTCGGATCAGCCAGTTGCGGTTCCAGCTTCTCAAGCGTAGCCAGCATTTGAGGTGTCCGGTCTAGAATCCATACTACACGTCCACGCCACTCAACCATGAGCAACATGCCCGGTTCAAGCTTGGATATATCGACTTCAACCGGTGCGCCTGCAGCCTTGGCGCGTTCACTTGGCATCATGCTCAGAACAAAAGGCGTCATGATACCAATGCCGGCAACCCCGCCTGCTACAGAAGTTGCAGCAACCAAGAACTTTCTTCTTCCACTCATTTCATTATTAATGCTGAAACTATCTGCCATATTTTAAAATTCCATCAATTATTTTTTTCATGCAATATCAGTTATATGTATATGCAAAACCGTTAAAAAACTTCTATCCGGCATTTTCCTTCAGAAATACTCTCATTAAAAGCCTTAAAAAAATGCATTCAATTCGCCAGAAACTCAGATTCAATATAAAGCTGTCTTAACAAAGCTGTCTTAAGAAATTCTAGAAACGAAACACTAAATAGGCCATCCTATATATTAGTTTTTTATTCACAAATATATAGAAATTAAAGCGTATATGCGTGATTTTCTTGGCACTTTAAAAAAATGATTTTGACTTGTTATTGTTTTAAGACAGCCCGTTGTAAATGGGCCGCATTATACCATAAGCATGACAGGGGAATACTAAAAAAACAGTTTCAAATTTAAAGTGTCGACTCATTTTAAGTTCAAACAACAAGTGTATACAGTCGGCATGCGCTGTGTCACCCAACTTCAAAAACAGGCGCCCCGTGATATGCGGAGTCGAGGAATCGATAGATGATACGGCAAAACAATTTACAAAAAATTACCGAATCTTGCCATGACACTGTTTATATTTCTTGCCTGAACCGCATGGGCAAGGTTGATTGCGCCCAATCTTGTCTCCCTGGCGCACAAAAGTCTGCGATGCTTTCTCATCAGAATCCTGACCGCCAGACACATTATCGTGATGATATTCCACTTTCTCAGGTGATTTGAGTGTTTCAGTGACAGCTTCAACCTGCTGCTCATTTTTAATCTGAACGGTTAATAATATTCTGGTTACTTCTGCTTTTATTTCTTCGAGCATATTGGTAAACAGCTCGAACGCTTCACGCTTATATTCCTGCTTTGGATTCTTTTGAGCGTAGCCACGCAAATGTATGCCTTGCCGCAAATGATCCAATGCTGCCAAATGCTCACGCCAATGCGTATCAAGAACCTGCAACATCAGCGCACGCTCATATTGATGCATAATATCAGCGCCGATCTGATCAACCTTGCCTTGATAATGCTGCGCCGCGATTTCAATGATCCGATCACATAACGTTTCTTCATGCAAGTCAGATTCTTCATCCAGCCACTTCTGAACAGGCAAATGCAAATGATATTCGGACACCAGCGCTTTCTCCAGCCCCGGCACGTCCCATTGTTCCTCAACACTTTGCGGTGGAATATGCAGGCTAAATAGACTGCTCAGAACACTCTCGCGCACGGCAGTAATGGTTTCTGTAATATCATGTTCTGCTTCCAATAATTCATTGCGCTGCTGATAAATAACATTACGCTGATCGTTAGCCACATCATCGTAATCCAGCAACTGTTTCCGTATATCAAAATTCCGCGCTTCAACCTTACGCTGTGCGTTTTCAATCGCACGTGTAACCCAGGGGTGCTCAATTGCTTCTCCCTCAGGCATTTTAAGGCGTGTCATAATATTTGCGACACGATCGGATGCAAAAATACGCAACAGCGGATCTTCCAGGGAAAGATAAAAACGGCTTGAACCAGGATCGCCTTGTCTGCCCGAACGCCCACGCAACTGATTGTCTACGCGACGCGACTCGTGCCTTTCAGTACCGATGATATGCAGCCCTCCTTTTTCCAGGACTTCGTCATGGACCACTTGCCATCTATCATAGGCTTCCTTAATACGTTTCTCTTTTTCCGCGTCACTCAGTTTTTCATCATGCCGTATACCCTCAACTTCAGGTTCAGGATTACCACCTAAAACGATATCCGTACCCCGCCCGGCCATATTGGTCGCAATAGTAATCATTTTTGGGCGCCCAGCCTGGACAATAATATTGGCCTCGCTGGCATGCTGTTTAGCGTTCAGCACCTGATGCGGTAATTTTGCACGATCCAGCAACTTGGACAGCAACACGTTATTTTCAATAGATGTCGTACCCACGAGTACAGGCTGACCCTTTTCATAACACTCTCTGATTCCTTCGGCAATGGCGTTATTTTTTTCATCCATGGTACGAAAAACCTGATCCATGCGATCATCACGTATCATAGGGCGATGCGTCGGAACAATCACGGTTTCAAGACCGTAAATCTGCTGAAATTCAGCAGCTTCGGTATCCGCCGTGCCGGTCATCCCGGCCAGTTTATGATACATGCGAAAATAATTCTGGAAGGTGATTGATGCCAGCGTCTGATTCTCTTTCTGAATGGTAACGCCTTCTTTTGCTTCAACCGCTTGATGCAACCCGTCAGACCAGCGCCGGCCGGCCATCAGACGTCCGGTAAATTCATCGACAATAACAACTTCACCGTCTTGTAATACGTAATGCTGATCCATGAAATACAAAGCATGCGCACGCAAGCCTGCAGTCAGATGATGAATCAAACTCACATTCGCCGGATCATACAGACTGGTACCCGATTTGAGTAAACCCGCTTCCGCCAGCAGCTTTTCGGCATGTTCAAAACCTTCTTCACTCAATGTCACCTGATGTGCTTTCTCGTCAACACTGTAATCGCCCGGGCTGTCTTCTTTTTCCTGGCGGGTTAATTTAGGAATCAGTTTGTTAATGCGTACATAGATCTCCGTATCACCTTCAGCCTGACCGGAAATAATCAGCGGCGTGCGCGCTTCGTCAATCAAAATAGAATCCACCTCATCCACGATCGCAAAGTTGAGATGACGCTGCACGCGCTCAGCCTGATGCGTCACCATATTGTCACGCAAATAATCAAAGCCGTATTCATTATTGGTGCCATAGATGATATCCGCCGCATAAGCCGCCTGTTTTTCTTCACGCGGCATTTGACCGTAGATGACGCCAACGCTGATCCCCAAAAATTCATAGATCTTACCCATCCAGCCTGCATCGCGCTTCGCCAGATAATCATTGACAGTCACCACATGAACACCATGACCTGACAAAGCATTCAGATATGCAGGCAAAGTCGCCATGAGCGTTTTACCTTCACCGGTACGCATTTCCGAAATTTTACCGTCATGCAAAACCATGCCGCCAATCAACTGCACATCGAAATGGCGCATGTTCAGTACGCGTTTACCCACCTCACGCACCACAGCGAATGCCTCGGGCAGTATTGCATCCAATGTTTCTCCGCCGTCAATACGTTGCTTAAATTCGTCCGTCTTGGCACGTAATTCAGCATCCGTCAGCTGCTCGATTTCAGCTTCAAGTGAATTAATTACATCAACTGTTTTAGAGTACTGTTTGACTATACGGTCGTTACGACTTCCAAAAACCTTTTTGAGTAGATTACTTAGCATAACAATCTGAAATAAAATTAATATCCGGAAAAAACAAAGAGCGAGACATTTCGCCTCACTCTATAAAAACCTGTGAAAGAAAAGCAACGGTTAGAATAAAAAACTAACACATTCAATCAGTCACTTACGAGAATCAACACTGAGCGCCAATCGATTACTTGGTCGCATCTTTAATCAATCACCCCGGTTTTTTTAGAAACCGGGATGGATTTTGCGGCACATCTTTGTGTCTGATTTCAAAATGCAAATGCGGCCCTGTTGAACGCCCGGTACTGCCAACTTCCGCAATCTTCTCCCCTTGTGTAACAACCTGACCGACTTCAACATGCAATTTTGAAGCATGCGCATAACGACTTAAGATATCGTCGCCATGGTCGATTTCGACCATCTTACCATACACAGAATGCCTGTCGGAATAAACAACGACCCCGCCGGCTGCTGCGCGGATAGGCGTTCCTTTTTTTGCCGCAAAATCGACGCCTTCATGAAAAGCGCGCTTTCCTGTAAAAGGATCAAACCGGAATCCGAAACCCGAAGAATACCAATCGGTTTCAACCGGCATGACCGTAGGCAGCACGCGTTGTGACAACCGTTCACTGCGAAACAACACCTCCAGTGCCCCGAGTTTATCCGTTCGCTCATCCAGCATCATAGCTAATTCATGCAGTTTTTGATCAAGTTCTCCCACTGAAATTATATTTGCATGTAAATCCTCATATGCGCCGCCTTGTCCCGGCGGCTGATCCAGCATGAAATCTTCAAGCTCCAGACCGGATGATTCCAGCAACTGAACACCCAAGGCGTCAAGACGCATCAATTGCGCTTGCATTTGCCCCAGCCTGGTTGCCATCGTATTTAAATTGTAATGTAACTGCGATTGTATCTTTTGGTGTCTTTTCTCCTGCGGATTAACCAGCAGTGCTTTTAAAACCGGCGCATCAATTCGATCCGCATAACGTAACGACAAAAAATTCAAGCCTAAAGCCAATAACAGCACAGCCATTAGTAATACACCTGCAAGTAATGTAAGATGTACCTTGGTTAGCAAAAATTTTTTTGCTTGTGCAGATTGGCTGGAAATCAAAATAATATTCATAGTGTTAATTTTGGGTATTTTTTAAAATAACCATGACCTCTCAGAATATAAAAACCTATCTTCGTACCCTGGGTAAAAATCCCGAATACACAGATTTATTTAATCAGGTAACGCAATTAAATAAAATGCAACAGATGCTGACGGCATCAGCCGTTATTCCGGCTCATCTCAACAAACACTGTCAACTTGGCCAGATAACGCACGGCCGGTTAACACTGTTAGCTGAAAACGCATCCGTTGCAGCAAAACTCAAACATATTTCACCATCACTCTTGCAAAAAATACAAAATCTGGGATGGCAAATTACAGCAATCAAAATCATGGTGCAAAAACCAGGCCATGCCAGTTCTACTGCTGTATCACATCAGGGGAAAACACCGCATTTCAAAAAAACAAAAATCAGCAACACGGGCGTTGAATGCCTGAATCGCCTGGCTCGCACATTACCTGATTCGGAGCTCAAAAACAGCATCCAGCGACTTCTTAAAAATCACGTCTAAGATTTTTACAGCACAACCGAGCTCATGCGACTACCCGACGCACTTATCTCGCTTATCTAAAAATTAGCTTTATTAATAACCCCAATTCTAAAATAATTCAAAATCAATGTCATATTGTTTTTATGGGTTATCAGCATTCATTATTACTGTAATTTACTGGCGAGATAGCATCCATACAAACTTAAAAAGCACTACCGTCAGCACAATTTTTACAACCAATTTTCATGCCAATTCAACTGTCTCGTATATAATCGGCACAAAAGTTCATAGAATTCCTAATGCAGGATTCTCAACACACACAGGCAAAACGCCACTTGCACAAACCATTTTAATTAGCTTATGTCAATTGTATCGCAACTTCTTAATCATTTTTCCATCCAATCGATTTTGTAAAAACCATCTTGTCTATGAATGTTTTTTATGAAGAGTCGGGAAGTTTCAAAGTAGGCGCTATCCTGGCTGACAACGCTACATCGCTACAAGTGGAAGCAGCACATGGCAAGCGCTCAAAAATCAAAGCGGCATCCGTTCTGCTGCGCTTTGAAACACCGACGTTATCCGAGTTTCTGAATCAGGCACAAAAAGTGGCGGATGAACTGGATCCCGATTTCCTTTGGGAATGCTGCATACAAGACGGCGAATTCGAAAGCGACACACTTGCCGCTGACTATTTCGGACATACTCCCGATCCGGTGGAGGCTGCTGCCACAATGATCTTGCTGCACAATGCGCCAATGTATTTTTACAAAAAAGGCAAAGGCCGCTATAAAGCCGCACCGCCCGATGCACTTAAGGCTGCCATTGCCGGTCAGGAAAGAAAACGCCAGCAGGCCGAACTTAAAGCACGATACGTGGAACAACTTTGCAGCGGCATCTTGCCCGAAGAATTCAAATCCATTGCTTCCAATTTACTGTACAAACCTGACAAAAACACCATTGAGTGGAAAGCGCTTTACGATGCATGCGCTCAAATGAAGCTGTCGGTACCCAGATTGCTGGAAAAATGCGGCGCCATCACTTCGTCACATGATTATCATTTCAATCAGTTTCTCTGGGAACATTTTCCCAACGGGATAGATTTTAGCGAGGTTAACCGGCAACAGGATTTAAATGATTCTGATGACTTGCCCATCGCCGAGGTTGCTGCTTTCAGTATTGATGACGCGTCCACGACAGAAATTGATGACGCCTTTTCGATTACGCCGTTAAAACTGGGTAGCTTCCGCATCGGCATTCATATTGCAGCGCCCGCACTGGGCATTCAACCGGATTCTCCTTTGGATGAAACCGCAGCCGACCGTCTGTCAACAGTCTATGTGCCCGGCAGAAAGATTACCATGTTGCCGGATACCGCCATTAATCACTACACACTCGGTGAAAACCGGATTTGTCCGGCTGTTTCGCTCTATCTGGACGTTGCTGATGACTATACAGTTACGCATATTGAAAGCCGGATCGAAATGATAAACATTGCAGCAAATCTGCGCCATGATACGCTGGAAATCTATTTTAATGAAAACACCCTGAGTGAAAATGATTCAAAACATCCTTTCATAGAAGAATTACGTATCTTATGGCATTTTGCAGGCAAAATGGAAACCATTCGTGGCAAGGCCA
>DOOY01000197.1 GCA_003514765.1 Nitrosomonas sp.
GTTCTTGAAAATTCTTATTAGTTTTCGATAGACTCATTGTTGATTTTAGTCAGATATCAAAAATAAGTCTCGCTGATGCTATCGTTGACCTTGATGACACCAACCTGAAGTTCATCAATAAATGCATGCAGTTTTTCTTGATCGAATTCCTGTAATTTGGTTTGCAGCAGCTTTTTTTGCTGTTTTGTGAGCAGTTGCAATGTTTTTTCATTGCGCGGCAAGTTATCCAGACAAGCACTTACCTGGCGTGAAGTATGATAAAACGAGCGCGGGAAATGTTCTTCCTGTAATAAAAACTTCAAAACATCCACTCTGCGAATGCGTTGCCGCATTTCACGCCGGTACATTTGATAAGCGGTCAGTGATTTGAGTACACTGACCCATTGCAAATTCTCAAACGGCGTCAGATCTTCCGGCATATCCGGCAACAGCGTGGCAGAACGCACATCGATAATGCGCGTCGTCATATCCGCGCGTTCCAGATTGCGCCCCATGCGCAGAAAACTATATCCCTCGTCATGAGTCATGGTACCTGCCAACATACCACTGATGGTTTGTACGCCCAGAATAACGGAACGCAGAAAATCATAGCGATGCCGTTGCGTAATGACGCTTTTGGCATTTGTTTTGGTACTCAGATGAAGCGTATTGACCTGTTCCCATGCCTCGCGAGGAATAATATCGCGAATGGTACGCGTATTTTCACGCGCCATATTCAATGCACTGAGTATGGAAGCGGGATTTCGAGTATCCGATACCATAAAACGTATTACGCTGCGCTCATCGGCTTCTTCATACAAGCTGAAGAAATAATCACGACGACTGGTGATATCGACAATCGGTCCCCAACCCAATCGTACTTTTTTGGGCAGATCAAGGAGCAAATGCGTATTGACATTGATCAATCGTGCAGTATTTTCGGCGCGTTCCAGGTAACGCGCCATCCAGTAAACTCTGTTGGCAACGCGGGAAAGCATGGTCATGTTGCCTCCATATCTACAATCCAGGTATCTTTACTGCCACCACCTTGTGAAGAGTTAACAACCGTGGAGCCTTTGCGTAATGCCACGCGCGTCAACCCACCCGTTGTCACACTGACTTGCTCTGCGCTCAGAATAAAAGGACGCAGATCTAGATGGCGCGGTTCTACGCGATTGCCTATCAGGGTGGGTGCGGTTGAGAGCGTCAGCATCGGTTGTGCGACATAATTGCGCGGATCGCGCCGTATCAGGCGCACAAATTTTTCGCGCTCATCCGTGCTGGCTTGCGGTCCAATCAGCATACCGTATCCACCCGATTCATTGGCTGGTTTCACAACCATTTCATTAATATGTTCGATGACATGCTGGCGTTCAAGCTTGTCTATACATTTATAGGTAGGTACATTAGGCAGTATGGGATCCTGATCAAGGTAATATTTAATCATCTGTGGCACAAAAGTATAGACCACTTTATCATCCGCAACCCCGGCGCCGGGTGCATTGGCCAATGCTACTTTGCCGGATTTCCAGGCACGCATTAAACCGGGCACGCCCAACAAAGAATTCGGATCAAACACTTCAGGGTCAAGAAACAAATCATCGATACGGCGGTAAATGACATCGACACGCGTCAGCCCCTCAATGGTGCGCATGTAGACTACATTGTTTTTGTCGACCGTCAAATCGCTACCTTCAACCAGTTCTGCACCCATTTGCTGCGCCAGATAAGCATGTTCGAAATAGGCTGAATTATAAATACCAGGGGTCAATACAACGATTTCAGGTTGATCGCCGGGCCGCGGTGACAAGGCAGCCAGGGTGTCATAAAGCTGTGATGAATAATCGTCGACCGGTAGGATATTGTATTGTTCGAACATCTCGGAAAACAGCCGTTTCATCACCAAGCGGTTCTCGAGCATATAAGATACACCCGAGGGCACACGCAAATTGTCTTCCAGAACATAAAACGTACCGTCCTTATCGCGCACCAGATCAGAACCGCAGATATGCGCCCAAATACCATGCGGCGGGTTAACACCTACACATTCCGGACGAAAATTTTTTGAATCTTCCAGCAATTCTGCCGGGAAAATACCATCCTTGACGATGCGTTGTTCGTGATAGAGATCATCAATAAACAAATTAAGTGCTTGAACGCGCTGCTTAAGACCCGCCTCAACCTGCTGCCATTCTTTCTTATCGATAATACGCGGAATAATGTCAAATGGCCAGGCGCGATCAATGGAGCCTTCTTCTTCGGTATAAACAGTGAACGAAACACCCATTACATGGATAGCCGATTCTGCAGCAACTTTATATTCTTCAATTTCAGTATCCTTCAGAGCGCGCAAATAACTGCACAAAACCTGCGCCGCAGGCCGAGGGCGCCCGGTTGCACGCAGCAATTCATCATATAGATTTTTTACTTTATAACTTCCCCAGCGGATAGCCATGGTGTCCTTTGTGCGTTATGATGCGATCGGAAGAGAGAGGATTGCGTTTATTTTTATAACATAATTTTAAAGTACAACACAAACCTTTATAATTATTATATTTTTACTGGCCAACATACCACGATTCATCCAATCAACCGCACAACCCCAATAAATCCATGACTTATTGCCTTGCCATCAGTGTTAACAAAGGACTTGTGTTTGCTTCTGATTCCAGAACCAACGCGGGTGTTGATTACGTAACAACCTACAGTAAAATGCATACTTTTATCTGGCCCGGTGAGCGCATCTGCGTCTTGTTGACAGCCGGTAACCTTGCCACCTCACAGGCTGTCATGAATAATATCAGGGTCGAGCTTGAAGAACCCGGCATCAAGATGAACTTGCGTAAAGGCAAGTATTTGCATCAAGTAGCGCATTATGTCGGTCAGCTCAGTCAGGAAGAGCAGCGTCAACATGCTGATGCGCTGGAAAAAAGCGGTGGCGCTGAAGCCAGTTTCATACTAGGCGGGCAGATTGCAGGACAATCGCCGGAAATATATTTGATCTATCCGCAGGGCAATTATATCAGTGCATCTCCGGAAACGCCGTATCTGCAAATCGGTGAAAACAAATACGGCAAACCTATTCTGGACCGCATCATTACTCCCTCCACTTCCCTTGAAGACGCCGCGCGGTGCGCCCTGGTATCCTTGGAATCGACTATTCGCAGCAATATTTCCGTAGGCCCGCCGGTAGAATTGGCAATTCACACCCGCGACACCATCGAAGAACCCTATCACCAGAAACTGACACTGAATTCACCCATGTACAAATCAATGCAAAAACAATGGCATACAGGCCTGCACCGGACCCTTGGCCGGTTGCCGCGGTTTGAGTGGGAAGACAAGCAGACAGTGGCTGATGACTGATTTCAGATTCAAGCTGTGATGCACGTATTGAAGCCTATTTAACGATACATCGAAAATAACAAAGGGATAAGCGTCATCCATATCCATACTGCGGTTAAACGTATTCAAAGCAAC
>DOOY01000346.1 GCA_003514765.1 Nitrosomonas sp.
ATTTGTTGCGACAGTTTGATCGGAACAGTCTGCGTGCAGCATGATAGGTGCGACCGGCCAGTCGAGTTGTTTTTCAATATTGAATGTTTGGCAGAGCCAAGTACTCAGGTCAGATGCCGGACTGGTGGATACTTTGGATTTCGATAAAAGTATTTCTAATGAAGGCATTGGAAGTTCGTGATAAATTTCTGGGCATGTTCGGTCAGACCAAAACAGAGATGGAATAAAAAGATGTAGATTCATGGGGTGTTTAGCAATTTGAATTGGAATTACAAATACTATAATGTTTTATAATAGATGATATAGAATTTAATCGTAGGTGGTGGTTTCTTCAGTGTTAGGATGATGCATTAGCTTGATCGAGATACGTTTTTATATCATTTCAAAGAAGGTAAGTGTAGTTTTATGGTTCAAGGGTTCTTCACTGTACTGACAATCTGGATAGCAATTTTCGTTACCGCTTATCTCTACTTTGATAATAGAATGGAACCGAGAGTTTCAGTTGCCAAAATCGACCTTAAACAAGGGGAAGTGGTTATCCCAAGATCATGGGATGGTCATTATTATGTACAAGGCTCTATTAATGGGTATCCCATCAGATTCCTTGTTGATACGGGAGCAAGCGTCGTATCAGTTGGTACAGAGTTTGCACGGCTTGCAAACTTGCCAAAAGGAAGACCGGCAAGTTTTACAACGGCCGGCGGTGTTGTTCAGGGAGAAATGGTGTTCGATCAAATTATTGAAGCAGGTGGTATCGAGATTAACGGTCTGCACGTATCTGTTGGCTTGCATGGGGACGTAGCACTGCTGGGACAAAATTTTTTGCGCAAGATCGATGTCATCCAAGCCAATGATACTATGAAGTTGCGAGTCCGGGCAGAGTAATTTGAATTTAAGAATGTCAATGAGTATTTTGACGCTGAGGCTGCAAACCTCACAGCTTCTCAATAATCTCAACAATCAGCGATGCGTGGGAATTGATTCATCGACATGGCTAGAAAAATTTTAAGAATCTAACGAATTGTAATTTTTGGAGATACGATGTATCAGCATATAAAAACACCTGGTGATGGTGAAAAAATTCAGATTAATCAAGATTTGTCATTAAATGTGCCAAATAACCCTATTATTCCGTATATTGAAGGTGATGGTATCGGTATTGATATTACGCCGGTTATGCAAAAAGTTGTCAATGCAGCCGTTGCTAAGGCATACAATAATCAACGCAAAATAGCTTGGATGGAGATTTATGCCGGTGAAAAATCTACGCGTATTTATGGACAGGATGTGTGGCTCCCGGATGAGACATTAGAAGCTGCAAAAGAATTCGTGGTTTCTATTAAAGGGCCGTTGACAACACCTGTCGGGGGCGGTATTCGATCTATAAATGTGGCATTGCGGCAGCGGTTGGATCTCTATATTTGTTTGCGGCCGGTCAGATATTTCAAAGGTGTGCCAAGTCCTTTAAAAAACCCAGAGAAAACGGATATGGTTATTTTTCGTGAAAATTCCGAGGATATTTATGCCGGTGTCGAATGGGAGGCGGAATCAACGGATTCCAGGAAAGTAATTGATTTTCTTGTTAAGGAAATGGGCGTAAAAAATATTCGCTTTCCGGATACTTCTGGCATCGGTATTAAGCCAATCTCAAAAGAAGGCACGGAGCGCCTTGTTAGAAAAGCGATTCAATATGCTATCGATAATAAACAGAAATCGGTCACCCTGGTGCATAAAGGTAATATTATGAAATTTACCGAGGGCGCTTTTAAGAACTGGGGTTATGCGCTGGCAGCGAAAGAATTCGGAGCAGAATTATTGGATGGTGGCCCGTGGATGAAACTGCCGGAAGTAAAGGGCAGTGTTATAATAAAAGACGTAATAGCCGATGCTTTTTTACAACAAATTCTGTTACGTCCGGAAGAATATGATGTGGTTACTACGATGAACTTGAATGGTGATTATATCTCAGATGCATTGGCGGCCCAAGTTGGTGGTATTGGAATTGCGCCCGGAGCCAATTTGAGTGATTCCGTGGCTATTTTTGAAGCAACACATGGAACTGCGCCCAAGTATGCAGGTAAGGATCAAGTAAATCCCGGTTCAATTATTTTGTCTGCGGAAATGATGTTGCGTCATTTGGGCTGGACTGAAGCAGCCGACATGATAATCCGCGCAATGGAAAGTACGATACAGGATAAAATTGTTACCTACGATTTTGCACGGCAAATGCCGGGAGCGCAAAAAGTATCCTGCTCAAAATTTGGTGAAGCGTTGATAGCGCGTTTGAATTAAATTAGAGGTAGATATAAGAAAAATTTAAACGATTCAATATAAAAAACTTCCCCCTTGCCGAAAGAATCAGTCAAGGGGGAAATTAGTGTGTTAGTAATTTAACGTTTTAATCTATGGGCCTGACTAAGTTTGTTTATTCTGCGCCAGTACTCTTATAAAAACGAACAGTTATAGTTATAGTTATGCAGATTGAATATTTGCGGCTTGCTTTCCTTTAGGTCCTTGAGTCACGTCAAAACTTACTTTTTGACCCTCTTTGAGCGTTTTAAACCCGGACATGTTAATTGCTGAAAAGTGTGCAAACAAATCTTCACTACCATCATCGGGTGTTATAAAACCAAAACCTTTTGAATCATTAAACCATTTTACTGTACCTGTTGCCATTTCTACTTCCTATAATTTTAAGAAACTGGGCCGGAAACCCTAATACTATTTGAATTTCAAGACCACAAACGGCTAAATTAGGGTACCGCAGAGAACTTGAAGCCAAACGCCACCTAAAGTTTTACGCAAATCCGGGGTTAAAGTCAAGCGGTTACAGTATTTTTATAAAATTATACAGATTTCTTGTATTAAGACACTTGAAAAAATTGTCGTAATCGTCAACTATGTCAGGTAAGGACTATATTCAGATATTGGCTGATTAACTTTTACTGATTAAAATTGTAAGGAAGTTTGACATGACGGAAAAAGATTTAGAAACCGTTATACTTACAAAAGATAAGAGCGAACTGAAAGTTCCTCCAATGTATAAGATTTTACTACTCAATGATGATTTTACACCCATGGATTTCGTGGTCGAGGTGTTAAAAATGTTTTTTTCGATGGATCAGGAGCAAGCGATTCAAATAATGTTAAAAGTTCATACGGAAGGTGCTGCTGTTTGTGGTGTGTATCCAAGCGATATCGCCAGTACCAAGGTAAATCAGGTTGTTGAATTCGCGCGGAATAATCAACACCCGTTAAGATGTGTGATGGAGGAGAACTGAGATGATTGCTCCGGATTTGGAAGTGAGTTTACATATGGCGTTTGTCGAGTCAAGGCAAAAGCGTCATGAGTTTATTACGGTAGAGCACTTATTGCTGGCTATGTTGGATAACGCCAGTGCAGCGGAAGTTTTAAATGCATGCCTGGTTGACCTCGAAGACCTGCGTGCGGTTCTTTTGGATCATATTTCCCGGCATACGCCCATAATCAGCAGTGACGCAGAAGTTGATACACAACCAACTTTGGGTTTTCAGCGTGTCATTCAAAGGGCTATTTTGCATGTTCAGTCGTCGGGTAAGAAAGAAGTTACTGGCGCGAATGTGCTTGTTGCAATTTTTGGAGAGAAAGATTCACATGCTGTCTATTACTTGCAACAGAAAGGGGTGTCGCGATTGGATGTTGTGAATTATATTTCTCATAATATTCGAAAAATACCTCAGGAAAATGAAGGTAAAGCAATCAGCGATAACGAGCAAGAGCAGGCGCAGCAAGAGCAAGGACTGGCCGGAAATAACATGCTGGAAAACTATACAGTAAACTTGAACGTGCTAGCGCTGACCAATAAAATTGATCCTCTGGTCGGGCGTGAGCAGGAAATTGAGCGTGTTATTCAAACCTTATGTCGTAGACGTAAAAACAATCCATTACTGGTGGGTGAGGCAGGTGTGGGTAAAACAGCCATTGCAGAAGGACTCGCTAAACGGATTGTAGACGGCATTGTGCCCGAACTGCTTTTAAATCACCAAGTCTATTCTTTGGATATGGGTGCTTTGTTGGCCGGTACAAAATATCGTGGTGATTTTGAGCAACGATTAAAGGCGGTGCTCAAACAACTAACCGAGAATCATGAAACGATTCTTTTTGTGGATGAGATTCATACCTTGATTGGAGCAGGCGCTGCTTCAGGTGGCGTACTGGATGCATCCAATCTTCTCAAACCGGTGCTGAGTTCCGGGCAGTTGCGATGCATTGGTGCAACAACTTATACAGAGTATCGCGGTATTTTCGAGAAAGACCATGCATTGTCAAGGCGTTTTCAACAAATTGATGTCAATGAACCCAGCGTAAGCGAGACAGTTGCAATCTTGCGGGGCTTAAAATCACGTTATGAATCGCACCATAATGTCAAATATACTGCGAGCGCGTTAAGCTCGGCTGCTGAATTGTCTGAGCGCTATATTAATGACAGGCATCTGCCGGACAAAGCTATTGACGTGATAGATGAAGCGGGTGCGGCACAGCGGATTTTACCCAAATCAAAGAAACGTAAAATTATCGGTAAGACCGATATTGAAAACATAGTTGCCAAGATTGCGCGTATACCGCCTCAGAGCATATCCAGCAATGACCGCAATCGTTTGAAAACGCTGGAACGCGATATGAGATCAGTGGTGTTTGGACAAGATAAAGCAATAGGCTCATTGTGTGCGGCGATTAAAATGTCCAGAAGCGGGTTGGGCAACCCGCGAAAACCTGTTGGTTCATTTCTTTTCTCAGGTCCTACAGGCGTCGGAAAAACTGAAGTTGCGCGGCAGCTTGCTTATGCACTGGGTATCCAGTTGCATCGTTTTGACATGTCTGAATATATGGAACGGCATGCAGTTTCTCGTTTGATTGGTGCTCCTCCGGGCTATGTCGGATTCGATCAGGGTGGCCTTCTGACAGAGACAGTGGTCAAGCATCCATACGCCGTTTTGTTGTTAGATGAAATCGAAAAAGCGCATCCGGATGTTTTCAATATCCTGCTGCAGGTTCTGGATTACGGAACCTTGACGGATAACAATGGCCGCAAAGCCGATTTTCGCAATGTGATCATAATCATGACGACCAATGCAGGTGCCGAATCACTTACTAAAGCGACAATTGGCTTCACAAAATCAGCGCAGGCTGGCGATGAAATGGCGGATATCAAGCGACTGTTTACGCCAGAGTTCAGAAATCGTCTGGATGCTATCATCTCATTCTCAACCCTGGATGTAGAAGTGATCATGCGTGTTACAGATAAATTTTTGATGCAGCTTGAAGCGCAGTTGCAAGAGAGGAAAGTTGAAGCGACTTTTACTGATAATTTACGTCGATTTCTTGCAAAAAACGGATTTGATCCGCTTATGGGTGCGCGGCCGATGGAGCGCCTTATCCAAGATACCATTCGTAGCGCATTAGCGGATGAGCTATTGTTCGGTCGTCTGGTTAATGGCGGCAAGGTAACTGTGGATATTGATTGTAACGACAAGGTTGAACTTTCTTTTGAAGAAGAGGCAGTAGAAGCTTGACACGCCGGCAAACTATTAGCGTTGCCACTGTAACGCTAACAACAGATTCAGTGCTTGTTTATCATACATAAACATTACAGTTTCACTTGTTATCGCCTACAGCGATTACCTTTGAATACGTTTTCAATGGCTTGTTAAATGACTGTCCAGATTTGGGAAACTTCCAGTTAAGGCTGTAAAGCTTATAAACGCTACAACATTATCTTTCCGAAACGGGAAAATCGTGCAACTGTTTGTATTTTTAGTTGCACTGTTTTATGGATTTTCCGCACAAACGGTTCTGGCGCAGAAGCAGACTTATAAATGGCGACTGGCTATGTCCTGGCCCGAAGGGACACCCATGCTGCACAATGCGGCCGCGCGCTTTGCCAGGAATGTGGAAGTAATGTCCGGAGGACGTTTTAGCATCACAGTAGATGCGCCGGGTCGGCATAAAGCCCCGTTGTCTATTTTGGATATGGTGCGTTCTGGCGCATACGAGATGGGTCATAGCGCATCGTACTACTACAAGGGTAAAGACCCCGCCACAACATTTTTTACCACCACACCATTTGGCATGAACCCGACTGAAATGAATGCCTGGTATTACTACGGCGGCGGGTTGGAATTGCTGAATAAAGTCTTTATACGTCATAATGTTGTTGCATTTCCTGCAGGCAACACGCATATTCAAATGGGCGGATGGTTCAGAAAAGAAATTAAATCTGTTCAGGATTTGAAAGGACTCAAAATCCGCATGCCCGGGCATGCAGGCGAAGTGGTTGGTAGAGCTGGAATGAATCCAGTCAGTATTCCGCCCGGAGAACTTTACACCGCGCTGGAGCGTGGCACAATCGATGCAGTTGAATGGGTGGGGCCCGCAAATGATGTCAAAATGGGTTTTCATAAAATTGCTCCCTATTACTATACGGGCTGGCATGAGCCGGGTGCGGAACTGCATGTTTTTATCAATAAGCAACAATTTGATACGCTGCCAGAAGATCTGAAAATGATTATCACGATAGCGGCCAAGGAAGTGTCTTTCGATATGCTATCGGAATCTTTTTACCGCAATGCGATTGCCTGGGAAGAAATGAAGAAACAAAGCAATATCAAAATTCGTACGCTACCGGAAGATGTTCTGGCACTGTTCAAAAAGGTAAATGACGAATTACTGGATGAAGTAGCCGGGCAATCGCAACTCGCGATGGAAGTCATCGTAAGTCAACGGGAATTTCTCAAGAAAGCTAAAGACTGGTCACGCATTACGGATGCCGATTATTTGCGCTTAAGATGACATTTGGGAGAATAATTCGCCATATTCTTATTCACCAAATCCTGCGTTTGATTAATGCTGCAATCAATTAGACCAGCGAATATCTTATATTCTGCGCGCAGTTAATAATGGTAATATATGCAGTTTTTCAGTTTCATAAAATTTTAAAGGTCTGATAACACCATGTTTTCGCAGAATCAAACAATAGAGATCGTTGATCCGGATGTATGGCAAGCCATGAGAGGCGAGGTTCAACGGCAAGAAGAATACATTGAATTAATTGCATCAGAGAACTATGCCAGCCCGGCGGTCATGCAGGCACAGGGCTCCGTACTTACCAATAAATATGCCGAAGGCTATCCCGGTAAGCGTTATTATGGAGGCTGCAATTATGTAGATATCGTTGAACAACTGGCAATTGATCGACTCAAGTCATTGTTTGGTGCCGAATATGTCAATGTTCAACCGCATTCCGGTTCACAGGCCAATGCCGCTGTTTATCTTTCTGCACTAAAACCGGGTGATACGCTACTGGGTATGTCGCTTGCACATGGTGGGCATTTGACGCACGGTGCAACAGTGAATATGAGCGGCAAGATTTTTCATTCGGTTTCATACGGACTGCACCCGGATACTGAGGAACTGGACTACGATCAGGTTGAAAAGCTGGCGCATGAACATAAGCCAAAAATGATTGTGGCGGGTGCATCAGCCTATGCACGTGTGATCGACTGGAAGCGATTCCGCAAGATTGCAGATTCGATCGGCGCTTATTTGTTTGTCGATATGGCGCATTACGCGGGCCTGATTGCGGCAGGGTTTTACCCAAATCCGGTGGGTATCGCTGATTTCGTGACCAGCACCACGCATAAAACACTGCGTGGTCCCCGTGGTGGTTTCATTATAGCTAAACCGGAACATGAAAAAGCGCTGAATTCGGCAATTTTCCCCCAGACTCAGGGTGGACCATTGATGCATGTAATTGCGGCAAAAGCCGTCGCTTTCAAGGAAGCTGGAAGTAAGGAATTCAAGAAATATCAGGAGCAGGTAATCGAGAATGCACGCGTCATGGCCAAAGTGCTGAATCAGCGCGGATTGCGTATCGTCTCCGGTAAAACGGATTGTCATATGTTTCTCGTTGACCTGCAGGCAATTAACCTGACGGGTAAGGAAGCAGAGGCTGTGCTTGAACATGCGCATATTACCGTAAATAAAAACGCCATACCGAATGATCCGCAGAAACCTTTTGTTACCAGCGGTATCCGGATAGGATCGCCTGCCATGACGACCAGAGGTTTCAAGGAAATCGAATCTGAGCAATTGGCGAATATGATTGCCGATGTGCTGGAAGCACCTAATGATTCAGTAGTTGTAGAGCGTGTCGCCGCGGAAGCAATGGCGTTGTGTAAGAAATTTCCTGTTTACGGGAAATAATCCTGACTGAATTTTGCATTAACTGAATAAAAAAAGCCGCATTCACGCGAGATCACTCGATTATGAAATGTCCTTTCTGTAACGCGGATGATACCAATGTGATTGATTCCCGCGTGAGTGAAGAGGGCACACGTATCCGCCGCAGGCGGCGTTGCCCGGCTTGCGACAAACGTTTTACAACTTACGAAACAGTAGAGTTGCGCTTGCCTCAGGTTGTCAAACATGACGGCACGCGCGCAGAGTTCGACCGCAACAAATTGTTGACGGGGTTTAAACGGGCGTTGCATAAACGCCCGGTGCCAACCGATTATGTCGATGCAGCGATTGACCGCATCGTGCACAAATTCTTGAGTCTGGGGGAACGTGAAGTTTCCTCGAGAAGCATCGGCGAAAGCGTGATGCATGAGCTTCACAAACTCGATAAAGTCGCCTATATCCGGTTTGCATCGGTTTATAAAAGTTTTCAGGATGTCGATGATTTCCGTGATGCAATCCGCGAAGTCAATGAAGACAATCAGCTCAATACAGCCGACGAAGCTGTGGACGAACAAACGGTCAAGGAAAAAAAACAAACCCGTAAACCGCGATCACCTGAAGATCGGTAATATTACATGCAGTATTGAAGATTGCTGATGATGCGAGAAGCCGCCATGTTCTCTCCTGCTGACTACGCCTTCATGTCT
>DOOY01000308.1 GCA_003514765.1 Nitrosomonas sp.
CCCATTATGTGGAAAACCGGACATTCTTTTATTAAAGCCAAATTGAGAGAAACGAATGCACTGCTGGGGGGTGAAATGAGCGGGCACTTCTTTATTAAGGAGCGCTGGTATGGTTTTGATGATGGCCTGTACGCAGGTGCACGTCTGCTCGAGTTGCTGAGCCATGCCGAAAATATTGACGCAATACTCAACGATCTTCCGGATTCGATCAATACGCCTGAACTGCAAATCAAAGTTGAAGAAGGCGAAAACCATACATTAATTGCCGCGTTACAGCAAAATGCCAGTTTTAATGATGCGCAACAGATCATTACCATCGATGGATTACGGGTTGAGTATGAGGACGGATTTGGTCTGGCGCGGGCATCCAATACCACACCCGTCATCGTATTGCGTTTTGAAGCGGAAAATGAAGCTGCGCTCAAGCGAATCCAGCAGGATTTTCGTGACAATATTCAACGCATAAAACCGGACGTCGTTTTACCCTTTTAGCAGATAGTGATTGTTTGAGTATTGATGAAAATTGCCATAGCACAGAGCAATTTTACCGTGGGTGATATTGACGGTAATGTTGCAAAAATAATCAATGCGATTGAACAGGCAAGAAAAGCCGGCGTTGAATTGATTGTTACACCTGAACTGGCCTTGTCAGGCTATCCACCGGCTGATTTGCTGCTGCGCGAGACATTCTATGTGGCCTGCGCCGAAGCCTTAAGTAACCTCGTAGAGAGGGTATCCGGTATTACATTGGTAGTCGGTCACCCGGATTTTCAGGACGGCAAATTATATAATTCGGCCTCGGTCATTCAAGACGGACAGATAATTGCAAATCATCATAAGCATATTCTGAATAGAGCGCCTTTTTTTAATGAGTATTATTACTTTGATAAAGGTATCGACCCCTGTCAATTTGAAGTAGCCGGCGTAAAATTCGGTATCCTGATTTGCGCGGATTTCTGGCAATCGCATGCAGTGACGGATGCAACATTGTTTGACACAGAAATTGATCATTTGCTGGTATTGAGCGCTTCAGCCTATCATATAAACAAACAGGTTTCCCGTTACCAGTTAACTCAGCAATTTATCCAGAAAACGGGTGTCAGTGTGATTCATGCCAATCTGGTAGGTGGTCAGGACGAACTGGTTTTTGACGGTGCTTCTTTTGTAATGGACAGGCATGGGGTATTGACACATCAGTTTACAGAATTCAGGGAAGAACTGGGTTTGGTGGAACTTGAAGACAAAGCGCCAGTAAACGGTCATATTGCGCCACCCTTATCGAGGGTAGCCAGCATTTATCAGGCATTATGCGTGGGTGTCACGGACTATATTGAAAAGAATAATTTTCCGGGTGTGCTCATTGGTTTGTCAGGCGGCATCGATTCAGCGCTGACATTAGCCATCGCGGTGGATGCATTGGGTGCTGATAAAGTGCAAACGGTCATGATGCCAACGCAATATACATCCGGCACCAGTCTGGAAGATGCCGGCAATATGACTGAAAAACTGGGTGTCAAACACTATCAAAGCCTGATTAAGCCATTACTGGATCATTTTTTATTGACGTTGGAAAATGACTTCCAGATTTTACCTGAAAGTACCTATACCAGCACCGTGCCTGAGAATCTGCAGGCCCGTATACGCGGTGTTTTGCTGATGGCGCTATCGAATCAGACAGGATCAATCGTGCTGACGACGGGAAATAAATCGGAATTAGCCGTCGGTTACTGCACGTTATACGGTGATATGGTGGGCGGCTTTGCAGTCTTGAAAGATATCAGCAAGACGATGGTTTATCAGCTTTGTGAATATCGTAACCAAATTGCAGAAATAATCCCGAAACGCATTATTGAACGTGCCCCCTCTGCCGAGTTACGTTACAACCAGACGGATCAGGACAGTCTGCCGCCTTATGAGGTACTTGATGCGGTCATGGAAGCTTATGTTGAAAATAATCTTTCACCCGCGGAAATTATCGAAAAAGGCTTTGACGAAGCCGATATTCAGCGCATCATCCATCTCATCAAACTCAATGAATACAAGCGCCGTCAGGGCCCGCCCGGTATCCGCGTGACGCAATGTGATTTTGGTACAACCTGGCGGCATCCGATTACGAATGGATTTGAGCAGTGAGCTTAGTGCTCTCTCCATATGATATTGTCGGGTGAAGCTGTTTGAGTTTTATCCGTGCGTCTTCAGTTGTAAATCGCCATTGTACTGTCGCAGCCGACTGGTTTCGTGCTGTTGTCCGTCAAGAACGCGCGTTTTCTCCCTTACCCGGGGCTTGCGCTCAAGCGCCGCGTCCAGCTCTTCTTCCACGCAGCGCTGACGTAGCCTGGATACGGTGCGTTCGGGTGCGTTCGTTGACTCCAACAGTTTTCCGCTACTTCACTATCCAACAGGCCTGACCCAAAACTGCCTTCATCGGCACATAACAAGATTTGTGCATGCGTCCGCCGGTAGGCGGCAGTCTTTCCATTATAAACCTGATCCTCTAATTGTTGACACTCCGCTTCTGTTAACCGAATAATATATTTTTTCTTCATCTGTTCTCTCAATATGTTGTTGGACTATATTGAGAGAGAACTTCAACATTAGACGGTATCAAATTGAAGCACTACTAGGGGCTG
>DOOY01000018.1:0-2798 GCA_003514765.1 Nitrosomonas sp.
GCTCGTGCAATATTCGGGCTAACCGCCAAAAAGTTAACATGATTTATTGGATATGTTAGAGTGATTACGCAGTATTTGCTAACAGATTGCTGAAATTCGTCACAAGCGGCAAACTCATGAAAATAACGCACAAAAAACGGGGCTTGCAACTTACAAGTACATATTATTGAATAATTTTTATAAATAGATTGTTAATTTTGTGGGCATCGCCCGAAAAGGAGAGGTTAAATGAAATTCATTTTATTCCTGGCACTTGTTTTCAGTGCCAATACCTATGCACAACAGGATGATCAAGTAGATACAACAACTATCAAGCGTTTTTTTGAACCACTTCCCGAGTCAATTATTGATGAAGAAAAAAATGCCGCATTGATCAAACTTGGCAAAACACTTTATCTAGACCCAAGACTTTCTATCAATGACAAGATTTCCTGCAACTCGTGTCACCAACTCGACAGCTATGGCGTAGACAACGAACCGACATCACTTGGCCATGATAACAAACGTGGCGGTAGAAATTCCCCTACAACACTGAATGCCGCCTTACATGTCGCACAGTTCTGGGATGGACGCGCCAGTGATGTAGAGGAGCAGGCTTTGGGACCCATTTTAAATCCAATTGAGATGGGAATGTCGAATAAAGGTGCTGTAGTATCAAAATTAAAAGCAATTGATGAATATCAAAAGTTATTTGCCGAAGCTTTTCCAGAGCAGAAGCACCCATTTAATTATAAAAATATAGGTGTAGCGATTGGCGCCTTCGAACGCACGCTGCTCACACCCTCCCGCTTTGATGATTATCTGAAAGGGGATGAAGACGCACTCAACCATGAAGAGAAAAAAGGCCTGAACAAATTTATTAACGCGGGATGTGTGACTTGTCATAACGGCGTTGTTATCGGTGGTAACTCATATCAAAAAATAGGTGTTGTTGAACCATACGAAACAGATGATTTGGGCCGCTTTGAAGTCACTCACATTAAAAGCGACAAGAAAAAATTTAAAGTTCCCAGCTTGAGAAATATTACCAAGACAGGCCCCTATTTTCATGACGGTTCAGTAGAAACGCTTGACGAGGCCATTCGTTTAATGGCAAAACATCAACTTGGCAAGAAAGTTGATGCAGCGTTTATTGAAGATGTAAAAGCTTTTCTGGGGTCTTTGACAGCAAAAGAGCAACCACTGCAATCCGTCCAATAATTTTCTATTCAATTTTTCTGAAAAAACAGTTCAATCCAGCTTTACCCGGGTTGAAAACATCATCCCGGGTAAACTAGAGAGCACAAATAAATCTACAAACTGAACTGATTTATCCAACATTCAACAAATAAACTACAACAACATGTCAAAACTACATGAAAAAGTTGCCATTGTTACCGGTTCATCACGAGGCATTGGCGCCGCAATTGCCTTAGAGCTGGCCAAAGCAGGCGTAAAAGTTGTTGTAAATTACGTCCAAAACCAGCAAGCCGCAGATGAAGTCTGCACAGCGATTATCGGGGCGGGCGGCAAGTGTATAGCAATACAGGCAGATGTCAGCAAACCGGCGGATGTACGGCGGTTGTTTGATGCTGCCATAGAACACTTTGGGCGTATTGACATTCTTGTCAATAACGCGGGAATTCTCATTTTCAAGAAAATTGCTGAAATTACAGACGATGAGTTTGACCGTATTATCAATATCAACCTGAAAAGTATTTTTTATATGCTGCGTGAAGCTGCTGAACGCCTGGCTGATAATGGCCGTATCGTCAATATATCCAGTACGGTGACACGTTTAATGCTACCAAAATATGGGCCTTATGCCGCTACCAAAGGCGCAGTTGAACAGTTGACGCGTATCTTCGCACGTGAAGCGGGTGAAAGAGGGATTACCGCCAATACCGTTTCGCCAGGCCCTGTTTTTACCGAATTGTTCAGAGCGGGCAAGACTGAAGAAGACATTCAACGCATGGCCGCCATGTCTTCCCTGGGACGCATTGGAGAAGTCGACGATATCGCGAAAATTGTGTTGTTTCTGGTGAGCGACGAAGCTCGATGGATCACAGGACAGGATATCGGTGCAAATGGCGGCATGGTGTAGCGGGCTGTTGTTTGTGTGACCGTATGAAAATTGTAAAAAAAACAGCCATCAACATAAAATGTGTATGGCTGCATAGAGGAGAGTAGTAGAAAACTTAAAATCCCATTAAGCACAACGATATACTGGATTGCCTGCTGATGCTGTGTTTTTAGTCACACTGAACCATAATTCTTCTGGAACAATTAGAAAAAAACATATTTTTGGAAACTAAGTAAAATTGAGGCCGTAGCAGATCACTCTGCTTTCCGACAACTTCCCCGATTAACACTATCTCATTACAATTGGATATTTAATGCATTATATTCAACTTGTTAACTCTAAATTTACTGGAGAATCCGATGCTAATTGGCGTACCAAAAGAAATCAAAATACATGAAAACCGCGTCGGTCTTACTCCAGCTTCAGTACGCGAACTGGTCGTCCATGGTCATCAGGTTATCATGGAAAAAAACGCCGGATTAGCGATTGATCTGAATGATGACCGCTACCAGACAGCAGGCGCAGAAATTGTAGATACGGCCGAAGAGATTTATTCGCGCGCTGAATTGATTGTCAAAGTCAAGGAGCTGCAGCCAGCAGAGTTTCAGTATTTACGCGCAGGTCAGATATTGTTTACCTATTTGCACCTTGCGCCAGACCCGGCACAGGCGGAAAGACTGCTTGACTCAGGCTGTATTGCCATTGCTTATGAAACCGTCACTGACAAATATGGCGG
>DOOY01000018.1:2913-3072 GCA_003514765.1 Nitrosomonas sp.
CCCTGCCGCTACTGGCGCCCATGAGTGAAGTGGCCGGCCGCATGTCAATACAGGCCGGTGCGCATGCACTGGAAATGGATCAGGGCGGCCGCGGCATGTTGTTAGGCGGCGTCTCAGGCGTACCCTCCGCAAAAGTTGTCGTTATCGGCGGCGGCGTGG
>DOOY01000018.1:3171-4391 GCA_003514765.1 Nitrosomonas sp.
ATCGGCGGCGGCGTGGTCGGAACCAATGCCGCGCGTGTTGCCATGGGTATGGAAGCACATGTCACCGTTCTGGACAAGTCAATACACCGGCTGCAGCAATTGGATCTGCAGTATGGCTCCCGCATCAATACTGTATTCTCAACCGTCGATGCCATCGAAGAACATGTTTCCATGGCCGATCTGGCCATCGGCGCAGTGTTGGTACCGGGTGCGGCTACGCCCCGCCTGGTTGGTCGTGAACTGATCAAGAAGATGAATCGTGGATCTGTGCTGGTTGATGTCGCTATTGATCAAGGCGGTTGTTTCGCAACATCCAGACCTACCACACTGGCTGATCCGATGTATTTACTGGATGATGTCGTTCATTATTGCGTTGCCAACATGCCCGGCGCCGTTGCGCGCACTTCGACTTTTGCACTCAATAATGTCACACTGCCATTTGTATTATCGATAGCCGATAAAGGCTCCCGCAAAGCGCTGATAGACGATCTGCACCTGCGTGACGGCTTAAATGTCTATCAAGGTCAGCTTACGCATCCAGCCGTTGCGCATGATCTCAATATACTTTATGTCAATCCACTGGAACTGCTGCGGTAGTAAAGTGCCGGAAAAAGAGTCTCATTGGCAGGCTGTTTTATTATCCGCCATCAGCACCTCAGCCACTCAAACAAACCGCAGCAATAATGCATGCAAGATAAAACCATTTAGTCCACATCTCTGTGCTTGACAATTTCTATTTCCGACACAAATAACCGTGTCCGGTGCCCAAATATGTTTCTGTTTGCAAGCCGCTCGCTGTAATGTACTTTGACCATCGCAGCCATCCGAAGGCTTTTGATTGCAAATTCATAAAGATCACGGTCATCCATCGCAAAATGGCGAAATTTGTCTCCACTTTCTCCGATCTGCATGGTCATAAAATAGTTTCTGACGGCATTCTTATTCTTAATCACGTTGGTTATCCGGCCAAATTCAACACCATAAGAAACTTCAGGTTCAAAAGTACGAATGTCACCAATTAAATGCAACTGCTCTAATGGAAGATTTCTATCGATTAAGTAGATGTCCACCAGTTCGTTGATTGCAGAGCATGATAGCAAAGTATTATTACGTGGCGTCTTGTACTCAATCACTACATCATAACCAACGAGCTCTTCAAGCGTCTCATAAAAATCTTCTTTTTCGAAACAAAATTGGAAGGGATTCGTCACTAGATTTTG
>DOOY01000310.1:0-8982 GCA_003514765.1 Nitrosomonas sp.
CCCGTTGCGCCATGCGATACGGCATCCGCATCCGTTTCTTTCGCAATCTCAATTTGTCTTTTCGCAATTAAAGGCCTGGCAATACTGGTGCCAAGCAAATACTCACCCTCATAAATAGCATTTGCTCTGAACATGGGAAAAACAAAGTCTCGAACAAACTCTTCCCGCAGGTCGTCTATGAAGATCTCCTTGACTCCCAATTGTTGTGCTTTTGCCCGCGCCGGTTCCACCTCTTCACCTTGACCGATGTCCGCAGTAAAAGTTACCACCTCGCATTGATAGGTATCCTGCAACCATTTCAGAATAACCGATGTATCTAATCCACCCGAAAAGGCTAAAACCACTTTGCTTATTTTTCTCATTTTTTAATCACTCGCAGATTTACAAATATCGGATTATTCAGTTTTGATCAAGCTTTCTTATTTTCCCCAGCAACAGATATTCCATTAACGCTTTCTGTGTATGTAATCGATTCTCCGCTTCATCCCACACTACCGATTGAGGCCCATCAATCACTTCTATCGCCACTTCTTCACCCCGATGGGCAGGCAGGCAATGCATAAACAATGCGCTGTCCTTTGCCAACGCCATCATTTCGGTATCCACACAAAAATCTGCAAAATCCGTTTTTCTTTTTTCGGCTTCCGCTTCAAATCCCATGCTGATCCAAACATCTGTTGTTACTAAATCCACATTTTTCACCGCTTCATGCGGACTGGAAAACTTCTCATAGTGATTTGTACCTGACAAACCAATCTGTTCAGACTTTATTTCATAGCCGGGCGGCGCCGAGACATGCACTTTAAAATCAAAAATTTCTGCAGCTTGCAGCCATGTATTGCACATATTATTCACATCACCTATCCAGGCCACTGTTTTACCGGTGATAGCGCCTCTATGCTCCATAAACGTAAAAATATCCCCCATAATCTGACACGGGTGATATTCATCGGTCAAACCATTGATAACCGGCACACGCGAATTCTCCGTAAAACGCTGCAATATGTCATGCTCATAGGTTCGAATCATAATTATATCAACCATGCGCGATATGACCCGCGCAGCGTCCTCAACGGGCTCACCACGCCCTAATTGCGTATCTCGTGTAGAAAGATAGATAGACGTACCACCCAACTGATTCATTCCCGCTTCGAACGACAAACGTGTTCTGGTTGAGCTTTTATCAAAAATCATCGCCATCGTTCGATCGGCCAATGGCCAATATTGACGATATTGTTTAAACGCCTGCTTTATCCAACGCGAACGCTCAAACAAATATTCATATTCTTCACGACAGAAATCATTAAACTGCAAAAAATGCTTTAATTGCATATATAAGTAAACAGATTAATCCAGACAGATTATACAAAATTGAGTAATCTATCTAACTACTGAGGAACTCCTTTATTAATTGACTGACAGTATCAACTGCCTGCTCGGCCTCGTCTTGCTGCATTACAAGCGCAGGCAACAGACGCACCACTTTCTCCGAGGTAACATTAATCAACAATTTCTTTTCCAGTGCTTTCTTGACCAATGCACCGCAAGGGACGGCAAGCTCAACACCTACCATCAGCCCCTGACTTCTTATTTCTATTACATCATTCACACCGGCCAGCTGTGTTTCCAATCGATCATGTATAAAAGTGCCCAGTTCTCTTGCATGATCAATCAAACCCTCATCTTCAATGACAGCAAGTGTCTCGGCAGCGGCAGCACAAACCAAAGGGTTGCCACCAAATGTTGAAGCGTGATTGCCCGGCTGGAAGGTTTTTGCGGCCACACCACTTGCCAGACACGCCCCAATCGGCACACCGGAACCCAAACCTTTCGCCAGCGTCATCACATCCGGTATGATTTCGGTATGTTGAAACGCAAACCATTGACCACTACGTCCAATTCCAGATTGAACCTCGTCCAGCATTAACAGCCAGTCATATTCATCGCACAAGCTGCGCAGTTCCTGCAAATAACGCGCCTGTGGTATATTGACGCCACCCTCTCCTTGAAAAGGCTCAACCAAGACAGCCACTACATTCTTGTTATTGACAGCCACCTGTCTGATTGCTTCTATATTATTGTAAGGCACACGCACAAAACCAGATAATAACGGTTCGAATCCAGCCTGTACCTTGCGGTTGCCCGTAGCGGTTAAAGTCGCCATCGTGCGGCCATGAAACGAACGCTCCATCACCACTATGGTTGGCAGTGCCACTCCGTTATTATTTCCGTATAGCCGTGCCAGCTTAATAGCTGCCTCATTCGCTTCCGCACCCGAATTGCAGAAAAAGACTTTTTCCATACCCGATAATCCAGCCAATCGCGATGCCAATTGCTCCTGCTTCTCAATGAAATAGATATTGGATGTATGAATAAGCGTTCTGGCTTGCCTGCACAGCGCTTCAGCCAGGCGTGGGTGGCAATGACCCAGCCCGCATACGGCAACCCCAGCCAATGCATCAAGATATCGCTCACCTTGGTCATCCCACAGCCAGACACCCTCACCTTTTACAAAGGTAACCGGTAACCGTGCATATGTGTTCATTACATTAGACACGTCAATTTACGCTCATTGATTGATTGAAAAAATTACGAAAAAATGGCACAAGCATTCTGCAGACTTCATCAATACTGTCACCATACCAAAATTTTAAAAAAACGGTTATCTTTACTCATATAGCTTGCTTTTTCAAGCTTTTTTTCCATTGCAAGCATAGAATTCAGTTTTTGTGACAAGATAGTTTCAAAGTTACCTGAGAAATAACAGCATCATGGTAAAATGAAAAAATTTGTACTTGCCGGCAATCAAATCGATACCTGCATCTATATCATAACCAGCTGTTTCTTAATCAATCATACAACATGAATCAATTTGCCAAGGAAACTCTGCCTGTAAGCCTAGAAGAGGAAATGCGTCGTTCTTATCTCGATTACGCTATGAGTGTAATCGTCGGACGCGCTTTACCTGATGTTCGGGACGGCCTTAAGCCAGTTCATCGGCGCGTATTATTTGCAATGCATGAATTATCCAATGACTGGAATCGCCCCTATAAAAAATCGGCACGTATCGTGGGCGATGTGATCGGTAAGTATCACCCGCATGGCGACACCGCTGTGTATGACACCATCGTACGCATGGCGCAGGATTTTTCCTTGCGGTATATGTTGATTGATGGTCAAGGCAATTTTGGTTCGGTTGATGGCGATAATGCAGCTGCCATGCGTTACACTGAGATTCGCATGTCGCGCATTGCCCATGAACTGCTCGTTGACCTGGACAAAGAAACTGTCGATTTTGGACCTAACTATGATGAGACCGAAAAAGAACCTTTAATTCTTCCAACCAAAGTTCCCAATCTATTGATTAACGGCTCTTCCGGCATTGCTGTTGGCATGGCGACTAATATTCCACCGCATAATCTGAATGAAGTCATTGATGCCAGCCTGAAATTACTTAAAGATCCGCAACTTAGTATTGATGAACTCATTGACTGCATCCCCGCGCCGGATTTCCCGACAGCCGGTATCATTTATGGTTTATCCGGCGTTCGTGATGGTTATCGCACAGGACGCGGTCGTGTTGTGATGCGCGCACGCACACATTTTGAAGATCTGGAAAAAGGCAGCCGCCAGGCTATCATAGTCGACGAGTTGCCTTATCAGGTTAACAAGGCCAATTTACTCATCCGTATAGGCGAGCTTGTTCGCGACAAAAGAATTGAAGGCATCTCAGATTTACGCGATGAATCAGATAAATCCGGGATGCGCGTCGTGATTGAACTCAAACGCGGTGAACTGCCCGAGGTTATCCTTAATAATCTGTATAAAGAAACTCAGATGCAGGATACTTTCGGCATGAATATGGTCGCACTGCTGGACGGCCAGCCGCGCCTGCTTAATTTAAAACAGATTCTCGATGCATTCCTGCGTCACCGGCGCGAGATCGTCACACGCAGAACCGTTTTTGAACTCAAAAAAGCGCGTGACCGCGGCCATATTCTGGAAGGTCTGGCAGTGTCACTGTCAAACGTAGATGAAGTCATTGCACTCATCAAGGCATCGCCGACACCTGCGGTTGCCAAGGAAGCTTTAATGGCGCGGGAATGGCGTTCCAGTCTGGTTGAAGAAATGCTCGCACGCGCAGTGACCGACAGACAGGCACTTCGCCCGGATGGACTGGCACCTGAATTTGGCCTGCAGGCACAAGGCTATCGTTTGTCCGATGCACAAGCACAAGCCATCCTGGAATTACGCCTGCAACGGCTGACCGGTCTGGAACAAGACAAAATTGTCGAAGAATACAAAGACATTATGGATAAAATTGTTGACTTCCTCGATATTCTTGCCAATCCAGAACGTATCACCAGCATTATCACGGAAGAGCTTGAAGCAATCAGGCAACAGTTTGGTGATAAACGTCGCAGCGAAATTGTGATCGATACCCAAGACCTGAGTATGGAAGATTTAATCGCGCCCACAGACGTGGTGGTCACACTCTCGCACAGCGGTTATATCAAATCACAGCTTTTGGATGAATACCGCGCTCAAAAGCGCGGCGGTCGCGGCAAACAGGCTACCACTACCAAAGAGGACGATTTTATTGACAACCTCTTTATCGCCAATACACATGACTATATTCTCTGTTTTTCCAGTCGTGGCCGCGTATACTGGATCAAGGTTTATACCGTACCACAAGGCGGGCGCTCCTCGCGCGGCAAACCGATTGTAAATCTGTTACAACTGGAAGAAAACGAAAAAATCAACGCCATTTTGCCAGTAAAAATATTTGATGCTAACCAGTTTATTTTCATGGCGACAGCATCCGGCACCGTCAAGAAAACACCGTTGTCAGAATTCTCACGACCTCGCAACAATGGCATTATTGCCATAGGTTTAAATGAAGATGACTATCTCATTGGTGTTGCACTGACCAACGGCCAATATGATGTTATGTTGTTTTCTGATAACGGCAAGGCCATGCGTTTCAACGAAAACGATGTACGTCCTATGGGTCGTGGCGCACGCGGCGTACGGGGCATGAAATTGGGCGTCGGCCAAAAAGTTATTTCTATGTTGGTTGCCGAAAATGAAGAGCAAGCCGTGCTGACTGTAACCGAAAACGGTTATGGCAAGCGTACGCCTATCAGCGAATATACCCGTCACAGCCGTGGAACACAGGGCATGATTGCCATCAAGACGAGCAAACGCAATGGAAAAGTAGTCACTGCAAAGCTGGTTCGCCCGGATGATGAAATTATGTTGATTACATCCGGTGGCGTACTGATTCGCACGCGCGTTAATGAAGTACGCGAAATGAGCCGCGCCACACAAGGTGTCACCCTGATTAATCTGGATGCAGGTGAAAAACTGGCCGGATTGGAAAGAGTTATAGAGAGTGCAGATGAGTGAGCAAACAAAGATTTCTGTTTCCAAATCTTCAAAAAATCAAATTATTTTCTAGAAACAACTTAAATGAGTCAAATCTATAATTTCAGCGCAGGACCCGCAGTGCTGCCGGGAGAAGTCTTGCAACAGGCGTGCAATGAAATGCTTGACTGGCATGGCAGCGGTATGTCTGTAATGGAAATGAGTCATCGCGGCAAGGAATTCATGTCCATTATTGAAGATCTGGAGAATGATTTACGTCACTTGGCGGGCATTCCATCAAATTATAAGGTATTGTTTCTACAGGGCGGCGCATCAAGTCAATTTGCCATGGTGCCCATGAATTTACTGCGTGGCAAAAAAAAAGCGGATTATATCAACACAGGACAATGGTCGGAGAAAGCCATTAAAGAAGCAAAGCGATACTGCGCCGTCAACGTTGCCGCTTCATCAGAAGACGCGCTGTTCACCTATGTCCCGGTACAAGACCAGTGGCGGCTTGACAAAGATGCAGCCTATATCCACTATACATCCAACGAAACCATAGGCGGCGTAGAGTTTAACTGGATACCGGATTTCCCTATGGACAGCGAGATTCCATTAGTAGCCGACATGTCGTCCAACATATTGTCGCGCTCACTGGATGTTTCCCGTTATGGACTCATTTACGCCGGTGCGCAAAAAAATCTGGGGCCCGCCGGCTTGGTGCTTGTCATCATCCGCGAAGACCTGGCGGGCTTTCCGCTGCCTGGAACACCCACACTGTTTGATTACCAGGTACATATCAAAAATGACTCCATGTATAACACGCCACCCACCTACGCCATTTACATTACCGGACTGGTATTAAAATGGCTCAAGCAACAAGGCGGACTAGCTGTCGTCGAACAAAATAACATCCGCAAAGCGGCATTATTATATGACTTGTTGGATACCAGCGATTTTTATCATTGCCCGGTTGCCAAACAGGATCGATCACGTATGAATATCCCTTTTACCCTTAAAGACCCTGCATTGGACGAAGCCTTTCTTAAACAGGCCGAAGCAAACGGCTTGGTTCAGTTAAAAGGACATCGCTCAGTCGGCGGCATGCGCGCATCGCTCTATAATGCCATGCCCATGGAGGGCGTTGTGCAACTCATTGCGTTTATGAAGGAATTTGCTAACAAACATGCCTGAAAACCAGAAAACCAGCTTCAAGATTCTCACGTTGAATCAAATCTCGCCGTTGGGATTGGGTCGCTTTCCTCAGGATAACTATCAGATCGGTGCAGACATCATAGACCCGGACGCTATTGTGGTACGTTCGCATAATATGCTGAACATGAAAATTGCAGAAAGTGTTTTGGCAATTGGGCGCGCAGGCGCAGGGACAAACAATATTCCAGTCCATATTCTGAGCGAACGTGGTATTCCCGTATTTAACACACCCGGTGCCAATGCCAATGCCGTCAAAGAGCTCGTACTGGCAGGCTTATTACTGGCTGCGCGCAATCTGTTGCCCGCTTTGCGCTTTGTAGAAACCTTACAAGGCGATGACGACACATTACACAGACGGGCGGAAAGTGAAAAAAAACGTTTTTCGGGTGTTGAATTACCGGGGCGTACGCTCGGCATTATCGGACTGGGGGAGATCGGCAGACTGGTCGCCGATGCGGCAATCAAACTCGGCATGAAAGTAATCGGTTATGACCCGAATATCACGGTTGAATCGGCCTGGAGCTTGTCAGCGGAAGTCAAAAAAGCGCACAGCATCGAAGCATTGCTTCGCAACAGTGACTTTATTACAGTCCACGTACCCTTGCTGGATGCAACACGCCATATCATCAATGAAAAAAGCATTGGTGTCATGAAGCAAAATACGATTGTGTTGAATTTTTCCCGCAATGCAATTGTTGATGAAAACGCCGTTTTAGCGGGTATCACAGCAGGAAAAATAAAATTTTACGTATGCGATTTTCCAAGTCAGAAATTACAACATCAGGAATCAGTCATTACATTGCCGCATCTCGGTGCTTCCACACAGGAAGCCGAGGAAAACTGTGCTGTAATGGTTGTTAATCAGCTCATTGATTATTTGCAAAACGGAAATATCACCAATACAGTCAATTTTCCCAATATCAGCATGGAACGCGAATCACCCTACCGGGTAGCCATAGCCAATGCAAACGTGCCCAACATCGTGGGACAGATTTCCACCGACATGGCAAAAGCAGGATTGAATATCCATAATATGATGAACAAATCGCGTGGTGAAATGGCGTATACGCTGGTAGACGTCGACAGTCCTGTTCCGCAAAAAGTTATTGATGAAATTGCTCTGGTTTCAGGCGTTTTGTCGGCACGCTATGTGCCTTTCCCAATTCGATAAACTCTAATCATAACTGTACATGACTGAGCAATTAAAACAATTACGTGACGAGATAGACAAAATTGACGGAGAAATTCTCAAACTGGTCAACAAGCGCGCTGCATATGCACAACAAATTGGCATCATAAAAGAAAGCGACACTATTTATCGCCCTGAACGCGAAGCCCAGATTTTGTCCCGGGTACGACAGGACAACCCTGGGCCGTTAGACGATACACGCATCGCACGACTTTTTACAGAAATCATGTCAGTATGCCGTGCATTGGAAAAATCCATGACCGTCGCCTGCCTGGGACCGCAGGGCACATTCTCCGAAGAAGCCGCAATTAAACGTTTTGGCAACGCCATTACAACGCTGCCATGCGATTCAATCGACGCTGTGTTTCGCAGCGTCGAATCCGACAATGCCGGTTATGGCGTCGTTCCGGTTGAAAACTCAACCGAAGGTGCCGTAGGCAGGACATTGGATCTGTTGTTACAAACTTCTCTCACTGCTTGCGGAGAAATCCAGTTACCGGTTCATCAATCACTGATGGCCAATCAGGCTGACTTGACTAAAATCGATAAAATCTTTTCCCATCCACAATCTTTTGCACAATGCCATCATTGGTTGCAAACCAACCTGTCCGGAGTTTCCAGCACTGCTTATATCAATACCAGCAGCAATGCCGATGCAGCCCGCCTGGCCGAGCAAGACGAGCATGCCGCCGCCATTGCAAGCAAAAGAGCGGCCGATCTTTATGGATTGACTATCTGTGCTGAAAACATTGAAGATGATTCAAAAAACACCACGCGATTTTTGGTTCTTGGAACACAGGAAGTCGAACCCTCTGGCAAAGACAAAACATCACTGGTGATGTCTGCCGGGAATTATGCGGGCGCCATTCATAAATTGCTGACACCTTTTGCGGAGCATAATGTCAGCATGACCCGCCTCGAATCCCGCCCATCGCGCACCAGTCTCTGGCAGTATGTCTTTTTTGTCGATATTGAAGGGCATCAAAAAGATAAAAATGTCTCACGCGCCCTTAAAGAGCTCATCGAAAAAACAACTTTTCTGAAGATACTGGGTTCTTATCCAACCACATAAGCCGTTTCTACAGCATTTCAGAGAAATCTCTTTCACCAACGTCAATTTTACAGTTATCCAATTATTAATAAGCACTTGACACTATGAATCTTTGCGATTTTGCACCGGAATATATCCGCGCCATACAACCTTATCA
>DOOY01000310.1:9084-9262 GCA_003514765.1 Nitrosomonas sp.
GCCATACAACCTTATCAACCAGGCAAGCCAATATCGGAGCTGGCAAGAGAAATGGAGCTTGACGAACGCAACATTGTCAAACTGGCTTCCAACGAAAATCCACTCGGCACCAGTCCGTTGACACTGGACGCCATGATAAATGCACTGCATGATATTGCGCGCTATCCGGATGGCAGCG
>DOOY01000273.1:0-2152 GCA_003514765.1 Nitrosomonas sp.
CATCGTGCATGGAAACAAAAAGTACAGGCAAATCAGGATTATAAACATGTATGGTTTTGATTACCTCGAAACCGGAGATTGTTTTAAGTGTTACATCCAGTAAAACAATATCAATGTGGTTTTTTTTCTTGAGTATAGCCAAGGCCTCTTCGCCATCACCAGCCTCAGCAAATACTTCCATATCAGGTTCCAAGTTGATGAGCATCGCCATCCCCTGCCGCATCATAGGATGATCATCCACCAACATGATTTGCGCTTTTGATTGAGACATATTAAACCATACGCATTTCTACACAGACTTGCGCACCACCTTCAGCAGACGAAAGAAATTTCAGCTTTGCCCCCAGTTGTTTGGCGCGATACTGCATAATTTTGATACCCATTCCTTGCGTTTCTCCGTGTCCTGTTTCAGCGGCAAAACCGCAACCATCATCGCATATCGATAAAAAAAGGTTATTTTCCTTGATTGTTAAGGATAGCGTCAAATGCTGCGCGCCGCCATGCCGTATTGCGTTGTTGGCAGCTTCTTGCGCAATGCGATATAAATTAAGTGCAATATTTTTATCGTTGATTTTTATCTCATTATCACATAAAAAATCACAAGTTATCGAATAAGTCGTTGCGATTCTCGTTGCAAGTTTTTCTAATGCCGCTATCAGGCCATTGGCTTCCAGCTCAAACGGGAGCAATCCTTGTGCAAGCTGTTTGATATGTATTACAGCAGTTTGCACTTGCGTCGCAATGGAAGCTGCGACTGCTGCCATATCCTGGTTTCCAGAAGCAGCTATTTTTTTCTCCAAAGCCCTGACCTGATAACCTATAGCGGCAATCTGCTGGCCAAGATTGTCATGCAACTCCTGTCCAATCGTATGCGCTTGTTCCTCTGCCACAAAAACCAACGTTTGTTCCAAGCGCTTACGTTCAAGCCAGCTTTCCAGATCACTGGCGATAGCATTGACCAGTTTCTGTTCTTCCGGCACCATATGAGGATTGTCTTCAGGGTAGAATACGCGCAATTGACCGCAGATTTTTCCGTTAACATTGATTACGGCATAGCAAGTACATGCGGGATCGCGCTCTGCTCGCCAAGGACCGCGAACCTCTTGAGTGATATTTATTTTTGACTTCAACGGCGAAACAATCCGGCCCTCGACATACTCCCCGGATGTGAACCGCCAGCCGTTTAGTTCGATTACAGCACTTGCAATCTCAGGAAACTGCACCGCTGGTATCAGATTTTCAAAAACATTTTGACATACATTGTCTATTGATAATTCCAGTCCCATACCGCGTCGAATGCCGTATAGGCAAGTAATTTCCTTCAGACGCTCGCGCAGCGCTTCATCAACCTGCTTACGTTCAAGCCATCTTGAAAAATCAACGGTTATAGCGTCAATGAGTCTTTTTTCTTCCAATACCAAAAACGGTTGATCCTCGGGATAGCTCACACTTAAATACCCGCAAATTTTTTTGTTGATACTGATATTGGATTGTATAACTGACCCAATGGTGCCACCTTGTTTGTAGCACTCAAAACATACTTTGCCGTTATGATTGATCTCGGAAAACATCTGGTTTGCAGGATGCTGAGAATATTTTGTGGAAATGAATTGTTTGCCGTTCAATTCAACAATAACACTAGCGATTTCAGGAAATTGCAGTGCCGGCATCAGATATCCAAAGATATTCTGACAAACTTCATCAATCGATAATTCCAGACCCATGCTACGACGGATTTCATAAAGACAGGTAATTTCCTTAAGACGCACATGCAATAATTCATCAACCTGTTTACGCTCGAGCCATCTAGCCAAATCATTGGAAATGGCGTCAATCAGTCTTTGCTCTTCCAATGTCATAAAGTGTCTGTTCACAGGATAAAGTACACTGAGTTGTCCGCATGCTTTACCGTTTACTTCAATCTTAGATTTTAATTGATGCGTTGGATCCGGAGCTGGCTCCTGATGATTATGATCCCAGGAATTGATTATTTTTCCATCTATTTCTATCACCACAGAAGCACTCTCTGGATATTGCATTGCCGGAATAAGATGATTGAAGATTTGATGGCAGACATTGTCTACCGACAACTCCATTCCGATACTGCGCCGTATTTCATGAAGACAGGTAATTTCCTTCAGACGCTCGCGCA
>DOOY01000273.1:2326-6214 GCA_003514765.1 Nitrosomonas sp.
GCTTCTCGTTCAGAATTTATCAGTTTGCGTATAAACCAGTTCAACAACAGCATTTCAGCAATTATCAGTCCGGCAAGATACAGGATGATAATTTTTAATTCGTCTGCGACGGGTTTTAATAATTCTGCTTCATCCAGCTTTAGAATCATACCCATCCCGGTAACATCAAGTGGTGCATAAGCCTCGATAACCTGAACTTTCCGGTAATCTTTAACAGCAATAACACCGCTCCTGCCACTGAGCGCTTGATCCATCGGCAGTACACCGCCTTCAACCACGCGCATCAAATATTTGAATTTAACACCATCAACCTGGCTTATCAGGCATGCCATTTTCTGATTATCGTCTTTGGGCGGCGCACATAACATAAACGTCCCGGTTTCGCCGATCGTTCTGATCTCATTAAAGCTGCGCGTCAGTTGAGGCAAGGCGCTTTCAGTTGCAATGCTGCCGATACGCTGTCCGTCTTGGTCAAATATTGCCTTACTGGTGTGCAGGATAAATTCTTCATCCCAGATTAAGAAGGTATCATTTTTCTTGTTCAACAATAACGATTGAGACTGATTTTCAGAAAATTGCCCGGCTGCGGACAATTTATTGCCCTGGTTATCGTACACAACCACCGCTGAAAAACCTGCTTGGGTGAGTGAATGCACATTGCGTTCCAAGTCACTGAGCGCGCTGTCACTGTCTGGTTGCGCATTCAGTTGCTGTATCGACTGGATCATAAAAGGGCGCATGGCCAGCGCGCGCGTGTCAGACAAACCTTTTTCTATCTGACTTTCAAGCAAATGCCCTTTTCCTTGCAGCGCCACAGCCAGTCCTCTGCCAAGTGATGATGCAATCTGTTGATGCATCACACTATAAACTGCCGCACCCGTAATCAAAGTGAGGCTCATCAATAACAAGCCGCCAATAATAATGATTTTGTGATTATCAGATGTTAGAAACAATTCTGTATTCCTTTTTTGGCAAGTTTCTCATGTTTGCAGTCATTGAATATGAGCAAACTGTGTTTATAAAGCAATTGATCAAAAAATGCACGGTGTCTATAAATTGGCGATTGAAAGACTCTCGACAACCAATTGAGTTGCAACGACTGTCACAAAAGCGTTTTTCAACAATTGGCTAGTACACAGCTGACGGCCTTTTTCCAACCGTCATATAATTTCTTTCTTTGATTTTTGGATATCTGTGGCTGGAAACGGCGGGCGCAAATCCAGTTTTTAGAAATATCTTCCAGATCAGTAAAAAGCCCGCATTGCAATCCCGCCAGTGCTGCGGCACCCCAGGCCGTACTTTCCATAACCGCAGGAACCTCAACCGTTTTATCCAACATATCTGCCAGAAACTGACACACAAATATATTGTTCGTCATGCCACCGTCAATGCGCAGTATTCCGGTAAGGTACGTATCCCCGCACTCAGCCTCCATGACATCGATCAGATCGCGGCTTTGGTATCCCTGCGCTTCCAAGGCAGCACGAACAATATGTGCGTTGTTACTCTCACGGCTGATTCCGGTGATAGCACCGCATGCATCCGGTTTCCAGTATGGCGCCCCCAATCCGGTAAAAGCCGGTACAAAATAAACTTCATTACTGTCAGGTACAGACAACGCTAACGCTTCGCTTTGCGGCGCATCCTCCAATATCCCGAGATTGTCTCGTAGCCAATGAATTGCAGCACCTGCCGAGAAAATAGAACCTTCCAGTGCGTAACAGATATTATTGCCAACACGGTAACCTATCGTTGTCAGCAACTTGTTTTTCGAGATTTTGAAATCCGGCCCTGTATTCATCAACGCAAAACAACCGGTGCCATAAGTAGCTTTGATCATTCCTGGCTCAAAGCAACCCTGCCCTATCATTGCAGCATGCTGATCCCCTGCCATACCACCGATGACATAAGCTGCGCCAAGCAAATCCGCTTTTGTTTCTCCAAAAAAAGTAACATTTTCTTTGACTTCCGGCAACAAGGCAGCAGGAATATTGAAGATTTTAAGCAAGTCTTCGTCCCATTGCTGTGTAGAGATATTAAACAGCATGGTTCTGGATGCATTGGTCACATCGGTTGCGTGCACTCTGCCTTTCGTCAGTTTCCACAGCAAAAAAGCATCTATCGTACCGAATGCCAGATCTCCTTTCTCAGCACGCGCCCTCGTCCCTTCAATATTGTCCAGTATCCATGCAATTTTGGTCGCCGAAAAATAAGGATCGATAAGCAGTCCTGTTTTTTCAGTAATGCTTTTTTCAAGGCCTGAATCTTTCAGCTTTGTGCAATGAACTGCCGTTCTGCGATCTTGCCAGACAATTGCGTTATAAACAGGTTCTCCAGTATTTCGATCCCAGATCAAAGTTGTTTCGCGTTGATTTGTAATGCCAATGCCCGCGACTTCGATGCTACTTAATTGCGCATCCGCAATGACAGCACGACTGACCGATAAAGTATTCTGCCAAAGATCATCCGGTCGTTGCTCTATCCAACCTTTATGAGGATAATGCAAAATGTGTTCTTCTTGCCTGATTGATAGTATTTTGCCTGTAACTGAAAACAAAATCGCGCGCGTGCTGGTTGTTCCCTGATCAATAGCAAGCAACGCCTTATTGTGCGTTGAGTTCATATGGCTTGATTTTAAAATAGAAATATAGGCGACAAAGTGCTAAAAGTTCGGGTATCAGTCTGAATTTTTATCGATATCCGACATGAGGTATTTGACAAGTAACGCCAAGCAAAATGGAAGGGTGCTTAAGCCCGTTATCATATAATGCTCGGCTGTAAACTGATCACCTTCATCCATAATAATATAGCCAAAAAAAACCGTAACAGGCGTCAATATTGCAAGTATCTGGATCAATAAAAAGAATCGTTTCATAGCGTATAATTCCTCAATTTCGCGGTTTACGGTTTCGTTAAGTTTTCTACTTTCTGTTTATTCTGCGTAATAAGTCTGGTTTCATGCAAGCGTTAATTTTATAAAATCTAAATTTTTACCCACACGTAGAACATTAAACTAATTAACCGGGTTAAAATGAGTGGAAAGGATCATAAGATTGAACTGTCATGCAATGAATATTGATTATGTCAGAAGCTATTGTAGTCATTACCAATTTTCCGGATAAGGAAAGCGCATCTACGTTTGCGCAAACATTAATTGATGAACGCCAAGCTGCTTGCGTCAATATTTTGAGTGCATGCACATCCGTTTATCGATGGCAGGATGAAACGGAATCCGCCGAAGAATTCCCCGTTTTCATTAAAACCCAAAAAAAACACTATAATCGGGTGGAAGAGCTCATCAGTACCATGCACCCTTATGAACTACCTGAAGTAATAATTGTCCCTGTTATCGGTGGGTTATCCGCTTATTTGCAATGGATTAATACAGAAACATCATAAAAAAACCTGATAAAACCATAATTACATGCATTTATTTCCGATTTTATTACTGTTATTTTCCCTGACAAGCACCAATACACTGGCTCAAGAAAGCGGTTCCTTCAGTTTATTCAATAAATTACAGGAACTTGGCATCAATCTGGGCCAAAAGAATACACAGGAATTACTGCCACCTGATGAAGCATTCAAGATATCGCTGGAAGTCCGCGATGCGGAAACTCTGATTGCCAAATTCATCCCTGCAAAAGACTATTATCTGTATCGCGACAAAATTGCATTTGAGCCGCAGGAAACTGAAGCTTTTATTGAAAAAGTGACGTTACCCAAAGGCAAAATGAAAGAAGATCTGACTTTTGGGTATGTCGAAGTCTATTACGAACCTTTTCAGGCGATTATTTCGTTAAAACGGAAAGCAGCAACCACTGAACAGCCGCTGAAGCTTGCTGCAACTTACCAGGGTTGCAATGAGCCGATTGGCGTCTGTTATGC
>DOOY01000274.1 GCA_003514765.1 Nitrosomonas sp.
ATATTTAATTCCGAAATACCGGGGATTGCAGCAATGGCCTGCACATTTTGATAATGTAATCCATGGCCTGCATTAACCCGCAGGCTCCTTTCGAGGCCATATGCAACGGCTTTTTTGATTTTCTCAAATTCACTTGTCTGTATAGCTGACGTTATGGCATCTGCATAACCACCTGTATGAATTTCAATAGCTGGTGCGCCCGCACTGAATGCTGCGTCAATTTGTTCAGTATCAGCATTGATAAACAATGAAACACGCACTCCCGCATCGGCTAATTGACGACAAGCCTGTTCCACTTGTTCAAAATTTTTGACGACGTCCAGCCCCCCTTCCGTTGTAAGCTCTTCACGTCGTTCTGGAACCAGACAGATATCATGGGGTTTAATTCGTAATGCTATATTGATCATTTCAGACGTAACCGCGCTTTCCAAATTCATTCGCGTCTTGAGCAGGCCTCGCAATTGTTCTACATCACGATCCTGAATATGCCGTCGATCTTCACGCAAATGCAATGTGATTGCATCGGCACCGGCTGATTCGGCAATAATTGCCGCTTCAACGGGGCTTGGATATTCCGTGCCGCGTGCTTGTCTAAGTGTTGCTACATGATCAATATTGACGCCAAGCTCAACCATGATTTTTCATCCCGGACAAAATCCGATCAATCAGTTTTTTTATAATCATCTTATACAGTCTACTATGTGAATTCCGGGTTGTTGTGTCACTTTTTATTAGATAGCGAAAGCTATTCATATCCAAGCTTCTTTAAAACACTGGCATTGTCCGCCCATCCGCTTCTTACCTTTACCCAAACTTGTAAAAATACTTTTTTGCCGAATGATTTTTCCATTTCTTTGCGTGCCTGGCTTGCAATTAACTTGAGTTTTTCACCATTCTTTCCAATAATAATAGCTTTTTGGCCGGATTTATCAATTAAAATAGTTGCATAAATTTTATACAATTTCTCAGTTTCGGAAAATTGATCAATAACAACACTCGTTGAATATGGAATCTCGTCCCCCATTAAACGAAACAGTTTCTCACGTACCGACTCAGCGGCAATAAACCGCTCACTTTTATCGGTTATTTCATCTGCACCGTACAAAGGAGGATTTTCAGGTATGTGCGGACGAATTACATCAATAAGTGTCGATAATTGTGTTTGATTTTCCGCACTCACGGGTACCATGGCCGAAAAATTAAACTTTCTGGCCATTTCATCCAAAAAAGGTAATAATCGATTTTTATCAGTCAACCGGTCAGTCTTGTTTACAACGAGTATAATCGGCGCAGTTTTGGGTAATAAATTCAATACAAGCTGATCTTGCTCATCGAAACACAGCGCTTCAATGACAAACAATACAACGTCAACATCCTGCAAGCTCTGGGACACAACCCGGTTCATTGCAGTATTCATTCGATTCTTATATCGTGTCTGGAAACCCGGTGTATCCACAAAAATAAACTGGGTATTCCGTCCGGTCAAAATTCCATTGATACGATAACGCGTCGTTTGCGCTTTTCTGGATGTGATGCTGATTTTTTGCTGTATCAGGTTATTGAGCAAGGTCGATTTGCCAACATTTGGTCGACCTACGATGGCAATGTATCCAGTGTGGAAACGGATATCAGATAGCATACTGAAAACAGGCAACCATAAATTATATTTCTGTGTACTCAGGTAATCAATTTAACTTGAATGATTATTACTAATTGTCGATACAGGCCAGTTCGTACGCTTTTTTTGCGGCCGCTTGTTCTGCGCTGCGGCGGCTAAGACCTTCACCTGAAGTACGGATGTTGAATTTGGGTATTACGCATTCGACTTTAAATTTTTGCTGATGGGCCTTTCCAATGGTTGTGACAACAATATATTCCGGCAAGTCCAGTTTTTGACTTTGCAAAAATTCCTGCAACACCGTCTTTGGATCTTTCCCATGGGTGGAATGATCGATTGTTTCAAGTATAGGCATATACAGCTTGGAGATCACTGCTTCTGCCTGGGAAAAATCACTGTCCACGTAAATTGCGCCAAAAACAGCTTCAAGCGCATCAGCCAAGATGGATGGCCGGCGATTACCGCCACTTTTTAATTCGCCCTCACCCAATCGAATCAATTGATCCATCTCCAGATAAAGTGCCAGATCGGATAAGGCCTTCTGATTAACCATACTTGCACGTAATCGAGATAACCGGCCTTCGGGGACGTCAAAAAATTTTCTAAAAATCAATCCGGCAATTGCACAATTCAGCACACTGTCACCTAAAAATTCAAGGCGCTCGTTATGCTCCAGACTATGGCTGCGATGGGTTAACGCTTCATATAATAATTCAGGCCGTACAAATTGATAGCCAAGCCTGCTGCAAAATAAGTCAAGCATTGCTCCTCTGTTACTTTGCATACTTTTCTAATAACCAGGTTTTACGCAATGTCAGTTACTTTGGGTATTAAAATCGATCAGCAACGAAATATTTGCGGCTAAGGGTATTTTGACCGAATAATCCACACTTAGAATTACCTCGCCTTGATTTCGAGCAATTTTAATATCTTTTGCAGTGACTGCAGTGATGTTATCAATTTGCGCGCGTTTAGTAAAAGCAAGCCGCAACTGGCTGGGGTGTACATTCTGCAGGCTAGAATCATGAGCAACCGCAACTAAATTTTTCTTAATGGAAGCATTCTCAATATAAACCGGAACAACTTTCATACCTAATATTGCAAACAGTACCAGCACAACCGACCATAACAACAGACCAGAAAGACTGAGGCCCAGCTGTTTGTAACGATATTCGCACAGACTCATGATAATCTCCCAAGAAAATTGTTTTCAGGGCTACTGTATACGCATTCCAATTCGATCAAAATCACCGAAATTCCACCAAATCATAAACGCTTTACCCACAATATTTTCCTCCGGTACGAAACCCCAATATCGGCTGTCACTGCTGCTATCCCTGTTATCACCCAAAGTAAAATAGTTTTCAGGCGGAACTGTGCAGGTAAACCCGGTACGAGTATATTGACAGTTTTCGCGGAATGGAAACGCTCGCACACTCGAATATTGTAACCCGTTGATTTCCTGATTCATTAAAATGGAATGATTGGTTTCTCCGAGATACTCCGCATATTTTTCCGAATAAATATAACCCAGCCCGGGCTCCACGTATTTGTAATCTCCTTCATATTCTTGTCTGACCATTTTATCGTTAACAAATAATTGCTTATTATGATAAGTAATGACATCCCCCGGCACTCCGACCACACGCTTAATATAGTCTATGGAAGGATCCTCAGGGTAACGAAAAACTAATACATCACCCGCTTTAGGGCTGTTCATATCAATTATTTTTTTATTGATAACCGGTAGTCGTATACCATAGGTATACTTGTTGACCAGGATAAAGTCTCCAACAACTAATGTCGGTATCATCGAACCGGAAGGTATCTTGAACGGTTCGATGATAAATGACCGCAAACAAAATACAATTAAAATAATCGGGAAAAAGCTTTTAGGGTATTCGATCCACCATGGTTCTTCCTCATCAGGTTTGCGTTTATGGCGTAAGATAAAGTAATCGAGAACCCAGACAGCGCCGGTAAGTACCAGCAAGCTAAACAAGATCAATGGAAAGTTCATGAAATTACCTTTCTGAATTTACTGAATAATTATTAAGCACCATCATATTTTCTTCGAAGAATAATTAATTTTAAGATTTATACTTGATAATCGGCTTTGTTCTTTATTTAGTATCAGCTTGTAATATTGCTAAAAAAGCTTCTTGTGGAATCTCCACATTACCGACACGTTTCATTCTTTTTTTACCCGCTTTCTGTTTCTCCAGCAGTTTGCGTTTCCGGGTAATATCACCACCATA
>DOOY01000275.1 GCA_003514765.1 Nitrosomonas sp.
GTGAGTTGTATTTTTCCGATGTGTACAGCGATCGGCGAATTCCGAAAGAATTGATCAATGATCCGGTACTGTACGGTGAATGTCTGAGCGGCGCATTGTACTGGAATGATTTCGTACCGCTGGCGCGCACGCAGGGTTTCACTGATCCGCGTCTGGTCGAAGATCGTCCGATAACCATTGATAATCCGCAACTGCAGGTTAAAACCGGCAATATCCGTTTTTATTCGGCAACCTATCGATTATTCAAACTGCCTGAGCTTGAACTGGCGTGCGAGGATCACGGTCAATCGGTGGTTTACCGCGGTACGATACCACATCATCCGCATGCGTTTGTATTGGATAAGCATCATTTTATTGAAACCGGCAAACAGTTTACAGTCTGCGGCAATACCTGGCGTATGCTGCATGATACGCGTTTTGCCGGCCACTTTGATTTTTACGGTAGTTTTGAACGACACTACGGTATTTTCCCGGGGTGCGGCATGGGCATTCCTTTTGATGACGGTACATCCGATGAGCAAAAAAGCAGCGGTTGTTGCTAGCATGAATAAAAGCGTTACAGCACTGTATCAACCGGCACAGGAAAAACATCAACGCTCACCTGAGTGGCATGTGACTTCAGAGGGCAGTCCGCGCGGCTTCATTCATACCCATGCGCTGGATGAATTGTGGCTGCACACCGGGACGGCCTGTAATCTGGCGTGCCCATTCTGTCTGGAAGGTTCCAAGCCCGGTGATAACCGCTTGCAACTAATGCGTTTTGATGACGCCAAGCCCTATCTTGATGAAGCTTTAACGCTCGGTGTAAAGCAGTTTTCGTTTACGGGCGGCGAGCCTTTTATTAACAAGGATATTGTGCAAATGCTTGCATATGCACTGCATCGCCGTCCTTGTCTGGTATTAACCAACGCGACTGAGCCGTTGATTAAGCGCATCAAACAACTGGAATCGCTGCTGGGTTATCAACAGAAGCTGCATTTTCGCGTCAGTCTGGATCATTTTGACGCTGGGGAACATGACAAAGCGCGTGGAGAGGGTATGTTCGCCTGCGCATTGGAAGGTATGCGCATGCTGTATACCATGGGATTTTCGCTGTCGGTGGCAAATCAGATGATGCCGGACCTGGCTGCAGATTATGTGGCGAGTCGTTATGCCGAAGTCTTCCGCGCAGCCAGGTTGCCGGAAGACTTGCCTCGCGTTGAGTTTCCGGAATTTTATCCGCCTGAAGCAGTGGTCTCGGCGCCGCAAATTACCCGAAGCTGTATGGTGGATTTCCAGACCGAATCATCGCGACGGGAATTTATGTGTGCATTCAGCCGTATGGTGGTCAAGCAGCATAATCAATGCCGGGTTTATGCCTGCACGCTGGTCGATGACGACGCTGATTATGCCCTGGCTGACACTTTAGCTGAAAGCCTGGGAATAGCTGTGAGTATGAAGCACCATCGTTGCTACAGCTGCTTTAAATTTGGCGCTTCATGCAGCGAGCTGGCCGGGAAATAAAAGCATATCGAAGTTGAATAAACGCGGGTGGTTGAGACCTGCAGGGTGCGGCAGTGATGACTCTGACGAACATACCGGCGATTTATTCGCAAAATAAATATATGCCTGCGATAAAACATGGTCCGGACCGGGCCGCAATAAAATCCTCTGTACTGTCCATACCTATACGATCTGACCAGGAACCAAAAAAATGTCGCAAATGAAAAATCTGGGTTAATGTATTTTGTGCAATTGATTAACCTTAATCGGATTTTTTTGTTATGATAGCCGTCGTTGTAAAAATATTAGACAATAAAAAACAATATCTTGCTTGTGGGCTAAGCTGTTTTAAGCTTGTTGTAATCTGAGTGCGTTTTGGTATGAAAACATGAAGAATCCCAGCGCTCCGTTCATGTGTTCGACTTGATATTCAAGTAAAAATAATTAACAGAACTCGAAGCAAAGGTGTTCGTGCAAATCTGCCTATCAGTGAAAATAAAACGGTTTACACTCTGAGTGGGAGCAATGTGCAGCATATTTGTGATCGTTAATGTGTATTGTGAAACTTTAGCAAATATCGCTTTCAATAAAATCTGTTCCAATTTATTTTTCGAGCTTTAATCCTTTTCGGTTGGTTCTTGTTATGAGCCGTTGTATCGTAAAACGTCTGCAATTGCTAGGAATAACTATGGATAAATGTATCAAGATATTAATAGTAGAAGATGAACAGATCGTTGCTTTTGATCTCAAAAAACGGCTGACCAGGCTGGGTTATCAAGTGACAGGAACAGCGGCGAATGGGCATAAGGCGCTGGCATTAATAGATAAAGAATTGCCGGGCATTGTGTTAATGGATATCCATATTCAGGGAAGTATCGATGGTATTGAAGTAGCTGCCAGATTGCAGGAAACCTACAATATCCCGGTGATTTACCTGACTGCTTACTCCGAAGAAAAAACACTCAACAGGGCGACTGCAACGCGGCCCTATGGTTATTTGTTAAAACCATTTTCCGACAGGGAATTGCATGTCATGATCCAGGTCAGCATGGAACGCTGCCAAGTCGATACTCAGATAAAAAAAAATGAGCAACACTTCCGTCTTGCACTGGAGGCTGCGCATCTGGGTACATGGGAAAAGACAGAACGTTCAAATGAAGTGTTTCTGAGCAAAAGCCCTAATGGGCATCTTGAACCTATCCCCAACTGGAAGGAATTTTTTGGTTTAATCCATAATCATGATAAACAAAAAGTGTCCGAATTTATCGAGAGAATGCATGATAAACAAAGTGTTGCAGAAAATATAGAATTTCGTGTTTCATCTGTTCCGGGTGAAGATCGCTGGTACAAATTGTATGGTAAATCATTTGCCGGCAACAAGCTGTTTGACCAGCAAATAATCGGTGTTCTGCAGGAAACTACTGAAAACAAACGTGTCCAGGATAAACTGGAGCAAGCGGCTATCGTTTTTGAATGCGCGGCAGAAGGCATTGTTATTCTTAGGGACAAGAAGTTTGATTGCGCTAATAAGGCCTTCTATAAGATGATGCAATTTCAGGAGAATGCACTGAGAAACATGGAGCTGCCCTTTCTGACCGATCGTTTTCTGAGTAAAGAAACCTATCATGCGATCTGGCAGAGCGTTGATGAGAATGGCCATTGGCAGGGTGAAATCATGGCATTCAAAGAAAACAAAGAAAAAATATATGCGTGGTTAAATATTAGCCGGGTTCCTGTCCAAGAGCGTGGGGAGAGTCAGTCTGTTGTTATCATCTCAGATATTACAACTATTCGGGAAGCGCAGGAACAGCTGTTGCGCATTGCCTATTACGATAACCTTACCAATTTACCTAATCGTATGCTGGTAATGGACCGGCTTAAACAGGAAATTACCAAGGCAAAGCGTGATGCAACCCTTGTAGGTGTGTTATTTATTGATCTTGATAATTTTAAGATGGTCAATGACACGCTCGGGCATAAGGCTGGCGATACAATGTTGCGCCTTATATCGCAAAGAATGTTCTCAATACTGCGCGAGAGCGATACGCTCGGACGGCTCGGCGGAGATGAGTTTATTGTTATTGTGGCCAATACCGATAGCAGCGACGGCTTTGTAAGGATTGCCAATAAAATACTTAAATGCCTATCTGAACCGATTATAGTAAACAATATGGAGATTGTGCCATCCTGTAGTATCGGTATCAGTGTTTACCCGGATCATTCTGATCATCAGGATGGCTTGGTTCAGATGGCGGATACCGCAATGTATAAGGCCAAGAACAGCGGGCGGAACAGATATGCTTTTTACCACCCTTCGTTAACGCAAAATGCAGCTCATCATTTAACGAGAGAACATGAGCTTTATCTCGCGTTAGAAAGAAACGAACTCCAGCTTTATTATCAGCCTAAATTTTCTTCACTCGAACGCAGAGTAACAGGCGGTTGAAGCGCTGATCCGCTGGCAGCATCCTGTTAAGGGATTGTTATCTCCGGCAGAGATAATTCCCATAGCAGAAAGAAGCAAGCTCATTATTGCAATCGGAAACTGGGTATTGACAGAGGCATGCAGACAATTGTACCAATGGCGCTCCGAAGGGTTTTGTGATCTCGGGATTGCGGTAAATATCTCGATCAGGCAGTTCTCGGATACGCAATTACCTAAATTAATTGCTAAATTAATACACAAGTATGCTTTGCCATCGCACTTGCTTGAACTGGAAATAACGGAATCCTGTCTGCAGGATGAATTGACGAAGAACGTATGTTTACAAGAACTGGAGAATTTAGGGGTATCGATATCCATTGATGATTTTGGTACAGGTTATTCCTGTATGAGTTCATTGAAAAACCTGCCAATCCATAAATTAAAAATTGATCATAGTTTTATCAAGCATATTCCGCTTGATAGAAATGATTGCGCTATTGCGGCAGCGATATTAGCGCTTTCTAAAGAGCTTAATTTAAAAGTTGTGGCGGAAGGGATCGAGAAATCGGAGCAGATTGATTTTCTCGATGATCATGGTTGCGATGAGTTGCAAGGTTATTTGCTTGGAAAGCCGATGCCGCCCGATCAGATACCCGGTTTAATCAAGCAATCGGCATTGAATTAAAGCGCATTGAAAAGTAATGCTTTTTATACCTGAATTTAAGGATTTAGCGATATGTTACCGTTCGCCCGGTTGGATGGTTTTAAGAATTCCGAGGAAATGATGCATCTTGCTGTGGAGGCTTCTCCAAACGGGATAGTAATGACAGACCATAAGGGTAAGATCGTCATGGTGAATGCCGCAACGGAGCGGTTTTTTGGTTACGCAAGACAAGAATTAATTGGTCAGCCTGTCGAAAAGCTGATACCTGTCCGCTACCATCAAAAACATCCTGAATACCGGCAGGTTTATCTTAAAGAGTCACAGTCCCGTCCGATGGGGCATGGAAACGATCTTTACGGCTTGCGTAAAAACGGACAGGAATTTCCGGTTGAAGTGGGGTTGAATCCGGTCGAAACCGAGTATGGTGTTTTTGTGCTGGCTGCAATAGTCGATATAACGGACCGCAAGCATGCCGAGGAAATGATACGCCTGGCGGTAGAAGCTTCTCCCAACGGTATGGTCATGACTAATCAGGATGGCGTGATTGTGATGGTCAATACGACAACGGAAGCTTTATTCGGTTATCAACGTGATGAACTGATAGGTCAATCTATTGAAATCCTGATACCTGAGTCACATCGTGCACATCATCCGGATTTGAGAAACA
>DOOY01000110.1 GCA_003514765.1 Nitrosomonas sp.
CAGGATTGAAAATAATCGGAACTACACTGAAATATCACTTATTATCGCCGCCCTTAAGTAATTTATCCGCCAATGCCTGTGCTGCCATAAAATCAAGTGTGCCTTGGTAAATTGCGCGCCCGGTAATCGCGCCCATGATACCTTCAGATTCAATCGAGCAAAGCGTTTTGACATCATCCAGATTCGTGATGCCGCCGCTGGCTATGACCGGTATTGTCAATTCTCTGGCTAAATCAACAGTGGCTTTGATATTGACGCCGTTTAACATGCCGTCACGCCCGATATCAGTATAAATAATCGCCTCAACACCATAATCCTCAAATTTTACGGCCAGATCAATAACATCATGCCCGGTTACCTTTGACCAGCCGTCGACGGCAACTTTGCCGTCTTTTGCATCGAGTCCAACTAAGATATGTCCTGGAAAGGCATTACAGGCATCATGCAGGAATCCGGGTATTTTAATCGCTGCTGTGCCTATGATAACGTAGGTGACGCCTTCATCGAGATAGTTTTCGATAGTGTCCAGATCGCGTATGCCGCCGCCTAACTGGATTGGAATTTGATCATCGATGGCACTTACAATTTCACGAATAGCTGCTTTGTTTTTAGGTTTTCCGGCAAATGCACCATTTAAATCAACCAAATGCAACCGCCGCGCACCCTGATTCAGCCAGTGCGTCGCCATTTCACCCGGGTTTTCAGAGAAAACCGTAGCATCTTCCATAACGCCTTGTTTAAGGCGGACGCAATGTCCGTCTTTAAGATCTATTGCAGGAATAATCAACATAGCCTAATTTTGATTAAGTTTTAGAGTGATAAAATTTTTATTCACGCCTGTGCTCATGTTTACCTATGGACTGAATTTACAAGCTTGGCGACCATGCCGCAAAATTGCGTAACAGCGTTAATCCAGCTATATGGCTTTTTTCAGGATGGAACTGTACCGCGAAAATGTTATCTTTTGCAACTGCACAAGTGAATGCAAAAGGGTAGTGAGTCTGTGCTGCAATGAAAGCGGAATTGGGCGTATCAACATAGTAGCTATGGACAAAATAAAAACGCGCATCTTTGGCAATACCTTCCCATAACGGATGATCGATAGCCTGATAAACCTGGTTCCAGCCCATATGCGGTACCTTCAGTTTAAGACCTTCCGGCGTTGTCATGGCTTTAACCGGAAAATGAATGACTCTGCCGGGCAGGAGATTCAAACCTTTTACATGACCTTCTTCGCTTTCTTCAAACAGCATTTGCAGGCCGATACAAATGCCCAGGAAGGGTTTGGTGCGGGCCGCGTGTATGACGGCATCCTGCAAGCCGCATGCTTTCAGTTCAGACATGCAGTTCGGCATCGCGCCTTGACCCGGTACAACAACGCGCGAAGCCTTGTTAACGACCGCCGGATCGCTGGTAACGAGCACTGTCGAATCAGGTGCGACATGTTCCAGTGCCTTATGAACGGAGCGTAAATTTCCCATTCCGTAATCAACAATTGCAATATCTGTCATTTTATATGAGGAAAAGCAAGTTTAACGTAGCGTTATAGCGTGCCTTTGGTAGAGGGAATCGTGCCAGCGGCGGCAGGGGCATGTTCAAGCGCCATACGCAGGGCGCGGCCAAATGCTTTAAAGATGGTTTCAGCCTGATGGTGTGCGTTTTTTCCAGCCAGATTGTCAATATGCAGGGTAATCAGTGCGTGGTTGACAAAGCCCTGGAAAAATTCATTGAACAAATCCACGTCAAAATCACCGATGCGGGCGCGTACAAAGTCAACGTTTAAAGTCAGGCCGGGACGGCCGGACAAGTCAACAACAACACGCGACAATGCTTCATCAAGCGGTACGTAAGCATGACCGTAGCGGCGAATTCCTTTTTTATCGCCCAGCGCTTTTGTAAATGCCTGGCCCAGTGTGATGCCGATATCTTCAACGGTATGGTGTGCGTCAATATGTAAATCGCCTGTTGCGGTTATTTCAAAGTCCAGCATGCCATGGCGGGCAATCTGCTCCAGCATATGCTCGAGAAACGGCACACCTGTTTTTTGAACGGCTTTTCCTGTGCCGTCGAGATTCAGACTAACAGTGATCCGGGTTTCCAGCGTGTTACGTGTGACTTGTGCCTGACGCATAAATTAAAAATTCGATTTGTGTTTTAGTAGGGTAATAACAGCGTATCTGGCAATAAAATTATCAATCAAATGAATTTTAAACCTTTTCACGCAAAATGGTGTGTAATGTTTCAAGAAATTGCGCATTTTCTTCAGGTGTGCCCACAGTTACGCGCAAGCAATTATCCAATAAGGGATGCGCGCCATCAAGGTTTTTAATTAAAATGCCTTTTTGTTTGAGTGTCTGGAAAATATCAGTGGCATTTTTTACGCGAAACAGAATAAAGTTGGCGTCTGATGGATAAACTTCCAATCCACCCATGGCGGCCAATTGGGCGAACATATTCGTACGTTCTATTTTAATTCGCTCGGCCTGAACTGATAGCACATCGGTGTGGCGTAGAACGGCTTGCGTGATAAGCTGAGTCATAACACCCACATTGTAAGGCAAACGCAATTTTTCAAATTCATCCAGCCATACCGGGCGGCCTATCAGCAGCCCCAGTCTTAAACCGGCCAATCCCGATTTGGACAATGTGCGCATCAGCAACAGATTGGGATATTGCTCAAGTCTGTTCATCATGGTGACGCCGGCAAACGCATGGTAAGCTTCATCAATAACAACAATGCCCGGTGTGGCCTGAATAATTTGCAAGAGAGCATCTTCGTCAAATAAGTTGCCTGTCGGATTGTTGGGGTAAGCAAGAAAAATAACGGCCGGTTCATGTTGAGCGATCGCTTTCAGTATGGCGTCAATATCCAGTGAAAGGTCTGTTTTCAAGGACACGCCGACATATTGCATATCAGCGAACGTTGCAATCATGCGAAACATCACAAAAGCAGGCTCAACGCTCAGCAATACGGCGTCAGGCTTTGCCGCGGCCATGGCGATGATTTGAATGATCTCATCCGAACCGTTACCAAGCAATACAGCCATCGAATCGGGGATATCCAGCGCCTCGCGCAACGAGGCTTTTAAATCAGTTGCGTTGGGGTCCGGGTAGCGGTTGATGGGCGCTGTTGCCGCCAGTTGCGCAATCTCGTTTTGTAATGACTGCGGCACTGGATAAGGATTTTCCATCGCATCCAGCTTGATCATGCCAGTCGCCGGCGGGACATGGTAAGCGTGTAGCGCGAGTAATTCGGGACGGATGATTTCGGTTGGGTTATTTGGGTGGGCCATTTGTGTATTTTAACCCGGATATGATGATTTTTGCTGGAATTCAAATAAATAATAATTCCGAATACGTGATGTTACTGAGGCTTCTCTGGCCGGAACGGGGCTACACAAGTTTACTTTCTCGATACAAAAAAACACCCCAATGATGGGGTGTTTTTTTGTAAATACTTACTTTTCTTGTACAGATATTTATAACAAATGTATTACCTGTGTCAATTAGCGATTGTTTTTAGCATATTGCTGCAGCTACACATGTGCTGGCAGCGCTTCTAGCCCAAATTACCGGCCTGCCTACGGCTTGCGCTGTACCAGTTAGTATGTAATTCTGGCCGGCTAAACCATTGCCATTGATGGCTGCTACGGTAATATCAGCTGTTAGTGGGCCGTTATTACCAATCACGCCTGAACCGGCGGCAACGTTACCATCAGCTGCTGCAGTAACTAATGGAATTCCACCCAGACCATTGGTGCAGCTAGCCGCAGCTAAAGTGGCTTGTTCTTGGAAACAAATTTCCTCACCTAATTTGTATGGTGCTGCCGCTGATACAACTTCACTGAATCTAGCTTTCAAGGTATAAGTTTGATAAGCAGGCACAGCAACTGCAGCCAAAATACCAATAATCGCCACAACAATCATCAATTCAATCAA
>DOOY01000307.1:0-5425 GCA_003514765.1 Nitrosomonas sp.
TGCTTTTGCTCGAGTTTCAAGGGAAGATAAGCAGCAATTGTATCGGCAAGGCGGCCTGCTTCATCTATTCCACCTAAAGAAGTGATGATTTCAGGCGGAATTTTTTTGTTGAGCTTCACATATTGATCAAACTGAGTCATCAATGCACGCCGCATGGCTTCTGATTCCGGATTGTCATCCGTTTCCTGCTTAATCTGAACGGCTTTTCCATCAAAGTGACTATCAGAATCGATAAACTCCAGAATGCGTGCGCGATGATTTCCTTCAACCAACACCTTCACCGTCCCATCCGGCAGTTTCAGCATTTGCAGAATATTGGCAACACTGCACACATCGTACATGTCTTCAGGTTCCGGTTCATCCTTAGACGCTATTTTCTGCGCTACCAGCAGAATACTTTTGTTTGACTCCATTGCAAGCTCAAGCGCTTTAATAGATTTTTGTCGTCCAACAAATAAAGGAATCACCATGTGCGGAAAAACAACCACATCACGAAGCGGAAGTAGTGGCAGTAACATTTGTTCGGAATCATCAATTAAGGTGGTCATATCGGCTCAATTTTCAAAGTTAAGTTGTTGCTCATATAGATGAGTATATGGCCGCTCATCGAAATCTCAAGTCTAATATACAGTAACATATATCCACTTGGTAAATGGCAAAAATAGCGGTGGTTTTTCTGTTTGATTCAATGCTTGAAAAGATTATTGAAGGGATTTTTTACGCTTGACACGCTTGTCTTATAAAATTCTTTTCAGTCTGACGCAGCGGATACCATCCCTTTATATTCAATAATAAAGGAAAGGAAAATGAAGAGACAAAGAAAAATGACGCATCAATTTACAATACTGTACTCAGTAATTAATGCGTCATTCCAACCAGATCAATGACTGTTAACTAGAAGTTTTAGCAACTTTCTGTTCATCCGAATAAATCAGAATAGGTTTGATATCCTCATTCACTGAGTTATAGTCAATCACTACTTTTGTAACGTTTTCCAATGATGGAAGATCATACATAATATCCAACAAGATATCTTCCATAATAGACCGCAAACCACGCGCACCCGTCTTGCGTGACAAAGCCTTTCTGGCTATCGCTATGAGCGCCGCTTCACGGAATTCCAGATCTACGCCACCTTCCATGTTAAACATTTTCCAATATTGCTTAACCAGTGCATTTTTTGGTTCGGTCAGAATTTGAACCAAGGCCTCTTCATTCAGTTCTTCAAGTGTCGCAACAACCGGCAACCGTCCGACAAACTCCGGTATCAAACCAAATTTAACCAGATCTTCGGGTTCGACACCCTGCAAGACCTTATTAATATCCTTACGATTACGGGTTTTTACATCGGCACCAAATCCAATGCCACCTTTCTCGGAACGCGCACGTATAACTTTTTCGAGACCATCGAATGCACCGCCGCAAATAAATAATATATTCGTAGTGTCAACTTGTACAAACTCCTGGTTTGGATGCTTGCGTCCACCTTGCGGAGGAACCATTGCAGTCGTACCCTCAATCAACTTCAGCAATGCTTGTTGCACACCTTCGCCAGAAACATCACGGGTAATTGAAGGATTATCTGACTTACGTGAGATCTTATCAATTTCATCAATGTATACAATACCGCGCTGCGCTTTCTCTGCGTCATAATTACACTTTTGCAGCAACTTCTGAATAATATTTTCAACGTCTTCGCCAACATAACCAGCCTCGGTCAACGCTGTGGCATCAGCCATGATAAAAGGCACATCCAGCAACCGCGCCAGCGTTTGAGCCAGTAATGTTTTACCAGAACCTGTCGGGCCAATCAGCAGGATATTGCTTTTAGAAAGTTCTATATCATCGTCACCATTCGCTTTCGCCAGATTTTTCAGACGCTTGTAATGATTATAGACAGCAACCGATAATATCTTTTTTGCAGACTCTTGGCCAATCACATATTGATTCAGTGTCTGGCTGATCTCATGGGGTACGGGCAAATTGGATTTAACCAGTTTGGTCGCTTCATCACCCTGCATTTCTTCACGAATGATGTCATTACAGAGCTCTATGCACTCATCACAAATAAAAACTGAAGGACCGGCTATGAGTTTTCTGACTTCATGCTGACTTTTACCGCAAAAAGAACAGTAAAGCAGTTTCTCACTATTAGTTTTGTCTGGCATATATATTTATCCTGGCATCATTATGCCGATGGCATTTGTTAAAAATAAAGTTTAGTTTATACGTTGATCACACAACTTAACCAGCAGTTTCATCACGATGCGTTAACACCGCATCAACCAATCCATAATTGACCGACTCTTCGGCGCTCAGAAAGTTATCCCGATCAGTATCTTTTTCTATTTCCGACACAGGCCGGCCAGTATGCTTCGCCATAAGTTCATTTAATCGCGATCTTAGATATAATATTTCTTTGGCATGAATTTCTATATCCGACGCTTGACCCTGGAAGCCGCCGAGGGGTTGATGAATCATGACACGCGAATTGGGCAGGCAATAACGTTTTCCTTTGGCCCCGGCCGTCAACAACATGGCACCCATACTCGCAGCTTGTCCAATGCACAACGTACTGATATCGGGTTTAATGTATTGCATTGTATCGTAAATAGCAAGCCCCGCAGACACCACTCCGCCGGGAGAATTGATATACAAATGTACATCTTTTTCTGCATTTTCAGATTCCAGGAATAGCAATTGTGCCACTACAAGATTAGCAGATGTTTCATTCACAGGGCCAATCAGAAAAACAACTCTTTCTTTTAATAAGCGTGAATAAATATCATATGCACGTTCTCCCCGCCCACTAGTTTCTATGACCATTGGGATCAGACCCAGGTTACTTGGTTCTATATCACGTTGCCATTCAAGTTCAACTGTCATATCAGGCTATCCCCATCAATTCGTCAAAAGTCACAGATTTCTCAACCACACTTACCTGTTGCAGCACCCATTGCACAACATTTTCTTCCAGAGCCAGTGACTCCGCATCCTGCAGGCGTTCTTTAGAAGCATAATGCCATTTTATAACTTCTTCCGGATTATCATAGCTTTGCGCCGTATCTTCTATAACCTTACGAATCTGCTCGGATGTTGCTTTTAAGTTATGTACTTTCAACAATTCTGCCAAAATAAGTCCCAGCTTTATTCGGTGCTCGGCTTTATTTTTGAACATTTCGGGTTTCAACTGCATATCTTCTGCATTCATGCCGCGTGAAGTAAAATCTTTACGCATATTTTCCATTAATCGTTCGATTTCCTTATTGACTAAAGCATTGGGCACATCGACCGACGTAGTGTCCATTAAACAGCGCATTGCCTGTTCCCTAAGTTTGGAGTTGATTCGTTTGGACACTTCACGCTCCAGGTCATGGCGTATGCCGTCACGCATTTTATCAAGATCACCATCTTGAATGCCCAGCAGCTTGGCAAATTCCTCATTGACTTCAGGTAAAACAGCTGACTCAACAGATTTCAGTTTCACTTCAAAAACAACCTTTTTCCCAGCAACTTCCTTGCCGTGATAGTCCTCTGGAAATACAACATCAAAAGATTTTTCTTCGCCCGCACTCATTCCCACGAGCGCCGCCTCAAAATCTTTCATAAACTTTCCTTCGCCCACAATCAGAACAATGTCTTCAGCTTGCCCCCCCTCGAAATCATTGCCATCCAGCTTGCCATGATAATCTAATTTGACGCGATCTCCATCCATAACCGTATGTTCTGCGTCGTGATACTGAACCTGCTGCTTGCGAATCATTTCGATTGTTTTATCGATGTCCTCCGTGCTTATCTGAGTTTTCGGTTTTTCGACTGTCTGTTGACTCAGATCGCCCAACACAATTTCGGGGTAAATCTCAAACTGTGCACTGAATGCAAGTTGTGCCGAATCTTCATTATCCTGTTTTGCTTCATACCGTGGATAGCCGACAACTTGCAGATTATGTTCTTTGACAGCTTCGCCGAACTCTTTCTGTAACGCATCTCCGAGTACTTCTTGCTCCACCTCGGCACCATAGCGTTGCGATACCAGTTTTAACGGAACCTTGCCAGGGCGAAAACCATGCATCTTGGTTTTCTTTGCCAGTTGTTTCAGGCGCTTATTTACTTCATCCTGTATTTGATCCTGTGAAATTGATATATCTATACGACGCTCCAATGCACCGAGATTTTCTACATTTGATCGCATTAAAATTCCTGATTGAATGACAATATAATAAAATTGAACTGTTAAAAAAGTTACTGAAATTTAATCATATGCGTGTATGATTTTTTGCTGCCCTATTTTTAGAAATATTTTAGACAGAATCTGACGCCGAATCCACACATATTGATGGTGCGAAAGGGGGGACTCGAACCCCCACACCTTACGGCGCCAGAACCTAAATCTGGTGCGTCTACCAATTCCGCCACTTTCGCTCCGTTCTACTTTGTTAGCGACTCAACCCAATGATTATACCCGTTTATTCTCTGATGAGCACTCAATGCTACGCCTGGCACAAAATAACGTCTCCGTTTACTTTTTTGCTGTCCGGCCCCATAAGAAACAAGTAAATAGACATTAAATCATCTGGTTGCGGCAATGCCTGCTTGACTTCTCCGGGGTGTGTTTTGGCGCGTTGTGGCGTATTTACCACACCTGGGATTAACGCATTGATGCGTAAATTGGAAAATGCATCCCATTCATCCGCCTGCATCTTAACCAGCGCTTCAACTCCCGCCTTAGCAACCGAGAATCCGCCCCAGTAAGCTGTTGGCCTATGGCCTTGCGTACTTGCTGTCATGATAACACTGGCATCCGGCGCGGATTTCAACAACGCCAGGCATGCTTTTGTTAATGCAAATGGCGCTATCAGATTCACTTGTAACAGCGTTTGCCATTGCTCAAGCGTCTGACTTTCCATAGGACTCGGTCCATAAAGAAATGCAGCATTATGCAAGATACCGTCCAGATGTCCTAATTGCTCGGCAATCGCCTGTGCAAAAGTCAAAAAATCCTTTTCTGTGGCTTTTTCAAAATCCAATGGGTAGATAACGGGCTGCGCTTTACCAAGTGCATCAATTTTGTCATACACATGCTCAAGTTTTTTTACTTTTCGGCCATGAAGAATGACAATCGCGCCATGTTTTGCATATGCCATTGCAGCCGCACTTCCTAATCCTTGCCCGGCACCGGTCACAAGAATCACACGATCCTGCAGCAAATTCTCAGGCGGGGAATAATCTTTGTATTTATTCATAGAACGGAATGTAACATGTATCAATCATAACAATAAAAGAATAAGGAATAGGATTCGCATGATATTCACATGATCAACCCGGTTTTAAAGCTTAAAAAAAAGCAACAACCCTCTAAAAAAAGAGAGTTGTTGCCGATCTGAACCAGAGGGTCTGGCGCTATACGCGCCATTGCCATTTGGGC
>DOOY01000307.1:5608-7772 GCA_003514765.1 Nitrosomonas sp.
GGCACCGGCAGATTCATCTTTTGGCAACTCAGCAACCATGGCATCGGTTGTGAGCATCAGGCTGGCAATTGAAGCCGCATTCTGGAGTGCTGAACGCGTTACTTTGGTTGGATCCAACACGCCACTTTCCACCATATCACCATATTCACCGGTAGCAGCGTTGTAACCGTAATTGCCTTTACCTTCGACAACCTTATTGACAACCACTGAAGGCTCATCGCCACAATTAGTTACAATTTGACGCAGCGGTTCTTCCAGTGCACGAATCACAATTTTTATACCCGCATCTTGGTCATGATTGTCGCCTTTCAACTTTTGAATAACCGGGATAGTACGCAAGAAAGCAACGCCGCCACCGGGAACAACGCCTTCCTCAACGGCTGCACGTGTTGCATGCAATGCATCTTCTACACGTGCTTTTTTCTCTTTCATTTCCACTTCGGTTGCCGCGCCGACTTTAATCAATGCAACGCCACCTGCCAGTTTAGCAACACGTTCTTGCAGTTTTTCCTTATCATAGTCGCTGGTCGCTTCTTCTATTTGCGCACGGATTTGTTTAACCCGGCCTTCAATGTTAGCAGCCTCGCCTGCACCATCGATAATGGTGGTATCTTCCTTGCCTACTTCTACACGCTTGGCCTCTCCAAGGTTATCCAGTGTTACTTTCTCGAGCGACAGACCGACTTCTTCAGCAATAACCGTGCCACCGGTAAGAATCGCAATATCTTCCAGCATGGCTTTACGGCGATCTCCAAAACCAGGTGCTTTTACAGCACAGGTTTTCAAAATGCCGCGGATATTGTTAACCACCAGTGTTGCCAGCGCCTCACCTTCAATATCTTCTGCGATAATCAGTAATGGTCTGCTGGATTTGGCAACCTGTTCCAGCACGGGCAACAAATCGCGAATATTGGTGATTTTCTTATCATGCAACAGGATATAAGGATTTTCTAGCAAAGCAATTTGTTTTTCAGCGCTGCTTACAAAATAGGGAGACAGATAACCGCGGTCAAATTGCATACCTTCAACCACTTCCAGTTCGTTTTGCAGTCCGGATCCGTCTTCGACGGTGATCACACCTTCCTTGCCAACTTTATCCATTGCGTCAGCGATAATTTTACCGATTTCACTGTCTGCGTTTGCGGATATACTGCCAACCTGAGCGATTTCCTTTGCAGTCGCACAAGGTTTTGACATTTTTCTGAGTTCTTCAACAGTAGCGATTACCGCTTTATCAATACCGCGTTTCAGATCCATTGGATTCATGCCTGCGGCCACGTATCTCAGACCTTCCTTCACGATCGACTGCGCCAGCACAGTTGCTGTCGTGGTACCGTCACCGGCAACATCGGACGTCTTGCTCGACACTTCTTTGAGCATCTGTGCACCCATATTTTCGAATTTGTCTTTTAATTCGATTTCTTTGGCAACTGAAACACCATCCTTGGTAATTGTCGGCGCACCGTATGAACGATCCAGCACCACATTGCGGCCCTTGGGTCCCAGCGTTACTTTCACCGCATCGGCCAGAACATTCACTCCGTCCATCATTTTATGGCGCGCCACATCTCCAAATCTCACTTCTTTTGCTGACATAATCTTCTTTCTCCTAATTCTTTAAAATACTGTTTTGCAAGTCAATTGGTTCGGTTGATTCGGACTGATTAACCTTCAATCACACCCATAATATCTTCCTCTCGCATCACTAAAAGTTCTTCACCTTCAACTTTGACTGTTTGCCCGGAATACTTGCCGAACAATACTTTGTCGCCCACTTTGACTTCCAATGCACGCACCTTTCCATCGTCACCCGCCTTACCTTTACCAACGGCGAGAATTTCGCCTTGATCCGGCTTTTCAGCAGCGCTATCTGGAATCACAATGCCAGACGCCGTCTTGCGCTCTTCTTCCAGCCGTTTGACGATCACGCGGTCATGTAATGGACGAATTTTCATGCTTTTGTCTCCTATTAAATAAAAAAATTTAAAGCTATAACTATATGGAATAATTTGTTTATCAATTGATAAGCAATCCTGACAAACCCAAGATTCTGAGAATACCGAATGATGTTAGCACTCGCCATCAATGAGTGCTAACAATGATAAGGGCTATGATCGAGAATTTCAAGACTATGGACATAAAAATTTTTAAGCAATCTGATAAA
>DOOY01000154.1 GCA_003514765.1 Nitrosomonas sp.
TCGATCCAGTGCCATGCAGAAGTTTCGGAAGGCGGCATCCACATGTCAGACATGGGCAATGATGTCATTTGCCAATGTTGATAAAAAAGATATGCCCAGGCAATCAAAATAACTGCCAGCAGAGTTGAAAAAATGATTGCCTGGTTTTTAGACATGCTATTCAATGAAATCTGCCGGATTATTTATAATCCGGCAGGGATGTTTTCATAGATCGCGTGTGGATTAAGGCTGATAAGCAAACGGTGAGTAGTAACTATTGCGATCCGAGAATTTCCAGGCCTTGTCGTAGTCGTGGAATTCATAACGTGTTGATCGTGCTACCACCGATGGATGACTGGTAACCACACATAGCGGTGGATTATCGATTGTTGATTCGCTGCCTTTAATGCCCTGAATGCTTTCAACCGTCATATCGGCAATGTCCGGTATTGTCAATTCACGTTTGTTCCCTTGAATCCGGAAATCAATTTTTACTTTTTTGATGCCCCAGATACCGGTGACAAAGCTCATAAGCAGTGCAGGGTGTCCGCCATGCTTACCGCTGAATATTTCTGTAACCGCTTTGAATTGTGCGTCGTTGGCGCGTTCATCAATATATAATGCCGCCTCCCAGTTGCCCTCTTTCATATTGCCGGGTGCGAAACAGGCTAATGCAACATTCAATTCATCAAGCGTTTCATCATTTAAGTGGCCTTTGTCAATATGCCAGGCGACCAGCAACTTACAGTTGCCTTCAGTAGGGGGTTGCAACCAAACGCAAGGGCATGCTGCTTCACAATTACACGCTTCAAAATAACTGCCTTGCAGATTCCAATCAGTAGAGGTATTCATAATGTAGTCCAGATTTGTTTGTACAGGGGGTTAAATATCAAATTTAAAAAGGCTCTTTATAGGGACGCAAGTCAAGTTCATGTGTCCATGCACTGGGTGGTTGCTGATGAATGGCCCAATAAGTCTGGGTAATCGCTTCCAGCTGCAGCAGGCCATCCGCGCCTTTTGCGTTAACATATTCTGGAAACTGATGGCGCGCCCGTTCTCCATCGATTACGCCATCAATAATGGTATGCACCACATGAATGCCTTGTGGAGAAAATTCTCTTGCCAACCCTTGCGCCAGTGCTCGTAATCCGGCTTTGGCAGCTGCAAATGCAGTAAATGGCGGCTTTGCTCTGAGCGAACCGGTCGCACCTGTAAAGAAAACCGTTCCTTGTTTTTGAGTTTGCATTATTGCCAGTAACTGCTTAGCAAATAAAAAAGCACCCAGGCAATTCTGTTGCCATAATGTTGTGAATGTCTCAACGCCGGTTTCCAAAAAAGAAGCAGGGATATTGCTGTCAACATTATAAGCAGCGACTTGGATCGTGTCGTTACGGGATTGTATGATATCAAATAAATGATTCACACTCGTTTCGCTGGTTATGTCGGCGACCACGTAAGTTGCTGAACCGCCTGCCTGTTGAATGTTATCAATCACACTTTGTAATTTATTTTCGCTGCGGCCGACTATAAAAACATGCAATCCTTTTTCGGCAAAACAACGCGCAAGCGCTGCGCCTAGTCCGCGTTCCGGCCCAACGCCGACGACAATAGCCGAACCTGATGCAGCCATCGATTATTTTTTCCCAAAAATCAGTGAAAAATTATTACTGGGCATATCGATCATTTCTTTCAGTTCCATACCATGATCAGCAGCCGCTTTTTTTAAATCAGCAATGTCTTTTAATCCCCATTCCGACACGCCGGCAGAACTGAGTGTCTCATGAAATTCCTTGTTAGAGTCTGTTGAGAATTCACCCTCTACACGGAATGGGCCGTAGATCAGCAAAAAACCGTCGTCTTTCAACAAATGCGCTGCACATTTCATCATGCCATCAGCTATAGAAACAGGGGCGACCTGAAAAATATTGATACAGAATATAACGGCAAAGGATTTTTCAGGCCCCGGGTTAAACCAGGTTTCTGGATCTGTTAAATCCAGATGTACCGGGTCAGCAATATTGTTATTACCTTGCTGTCTGGTCAGGTTCTTGATATTGTCAAAAACTTCGGTATCGCGGTCAGTGGGATGAAAATGCAAATGTTCAAAATGAGGCGCAAAGTGATTGATATGCATGCCGCTACCACTGGCCATTTCCAGCACGCGCTCAGAGTCTTTAGGTAATTTGTCTTTTAGAACGCCCAGAATGGGCTCACGATTACGTCCCCCAGCCCAGGCGACATATTCGCTGAGTGGGTGTGGGTCTAAGGGTGGCATTTCTTGGTTCATGTGATTTTCCTTTGTATGTTTGTCTAAATGTGTTTAATACCAAAAGGGTACCAGCATAAAACAGCGTAGCCAATGCTTTTATGCCAGTCATTTCTGCAGCACATTTTCCAATGCCGCTTCCAATTCTGTATATTTGAATTGATATCCTGAATCGAGTAGATGTTTCGGAATGACACGTTGGCTGCCAAGTAACAATTGTGACATCTCTCCCAGTAATAAATTTAATGCCCAGGCAGGTGTTGTTACAAATGCAGGTCTTTTCAATTGCTTTGCTAACGCACGGGTAAAATCACTGTTGGTAACCGGATTGGGTGCGGTCAGATTAAAAACACCCTCTAGTTCGTTATTATTGAGCAATGCCTGGCAAATTGCGACATAGTCATCCATGTGAATCCAGGGCATCCATTGTGTGCCTGAGCCGAGTTTTCCGCCAAGTCCCAGCTTAAACGGCAAAATCATTGGCTGTAAAAATCCGCCATGCTTACCGATAACCAGTCCGGTGCGCAGTATGCAAACACGGACATTCTGTTCCTTTGCCTTATTGGCCGCTTGCTCCCAGGCTGCACATAAATGATGACCGAAATCATCTTGTTCCGATACTGACGCTGATTCTTCAAGTATCGTGTCTCCCTGGTCGCCATAGAACCCAATCGCTGAACCACTGAGAAAAACAGCCGGTTTAGTCGCCGCCCGTTCGATAAATTCAACCAATTGGCGTGTAATATCAACCCGGCTTGCCAGAAGCACCTTTTTGCGTTCATCAGTCCACTTGCTGGCAAAAATTGGTGCGCCGGCAAAATTAATAATTGCATCAAAATGCGCATCATCAGCCAAGTGTTTTAATGAATTAAGCTCGTGAATCCGTTCGCCGAAAACAGAAAAAACCTTTTTGGGGTAGCGACTTAAAACAGTTATTGAATGCCCTGCGGAAAGCAATGCCGGACACAATGATTGTCCAATAAACCCGGTTCCGCCCGTTACTAAAATTTTCATAAAGATAGCCCCTGTTATTTTGTTTGTCTAATTAAACGACTCATGTATTTAACTTATTATTCGTTGATGAAGCGTTCTGAAATATTAAAACTGACAGTTTATTGTATAACCTTTATTGCGATGTTGAATTATGCTTAGACTCAATCAAAATTGAAAGATAAAGTAAAACAAAAGACCAAAAAAGAAG
>DOOY01000007.1 GCA_003514765.1 Nitrosomonas sp.
GCATCGCGCTGGATAACCTGCCCCACTGATCTGACAAGCCAATTCAGTGGTATGATTTATATCGCGGAAACGACACTGCTGGATATTTCTGCAACACGAATACGTAACCTTATTGCGGCTGATAAAAGCATACGCTATTTATTACCTGAAGCTGTTTCAGATTATATTAAAACTCACCACCTGTATTCAGGAGAAAATGGATTCAAATAAACTGGTAAAAATTACGGTTGATGCCTTAGAAGAAATCAAAGCGTTTGATATTAAAGTCTTGGATGTGGCCAAACTGGCGTCAATGTTTGACTATATTATCATTGCGAGCGCGAGCTCTTCACGCCAGACTAAGGCGCTTGCCAATAATGTGCAGGAAAAAGTAAAAAAAGCGGGTGGCAACGTATTCAGTCTTGAAGGAGAACAAACGGGTGAGTGGCTACTGGTCGATCTTGGTGGGGTCATTGTGCATATCATGCAACCGGAAGCGCGTGAGTATTATAATTTAGAAGCGCTATGGACGGGGTGACCAAAATAAAAACCATTTAACCTCGTTTCTTGTAAAAATACTTTGACAGATGTCGTGATATAAATCTGAAAATAATCAAGATTGAGAGTGCATCATGACAAATCAAGGCAGTAAAGAACTAAACGCATGGGTTTATTTTTTGAGCCAGGTTGAAATTCCTGTACTAAAACAGACTGCCCGCAAATTATCAGTATTGTGTGAACAGCCAGAAAATTTAAGTGCCCGCAACATCGCTCAAATTATCAAAAGCGATCCTTTGATGGTTGTCAAACTTATGCGCTATCTGCAACATCATAAACAACGCGCTCAGGATCATGAAATCATGGAAGTAGAGCAGGTGTTGATGATGCTCGGAATAGAAGGCGCATTGAAGAAAGTACCTGCCACACCACTGGTTGAGGAAGTTATGGGGCGTGAACATATGGGTGCATTGTTATCCTTGTTGAAAGTTACGCATCGCGCCAAGGTGGCCTCAAATTATGCCTTTGATTGGGCGGTTCGCTTGCAAGATCTGCATTATGAAGAAGTGCGCATTGCCGCATTATTACATGATATTGCAGAAATACTGATGTGGTGTTTTTCTCCTAAAGAAATGCAGTTAATTAAATCGCTGCAAACAAAGGATAAAACAATGCGCAGTCATCATGCCCAGGAACAGGTGCTGGGATTTACCTTACACGCACTGCAACATGCGCTGGCTAAAAAATGGGCGCTGCCCAGATTGTTGATTACATTGATGGATGGAGATCGTACCAGTCAGCAGCGTGTTCGAAATGTTTTTCTGGCCGTAAATCTGGCCAGGCATTCCGCAAATGGCTGGGAGGATGCGGCACTACCAGATGACTATAAAGAAATTGGAATTTTATTGCATTTGCAGCCGGAAGATGTGATGAAGATTGTGGGCGCGAATAATCAGCCAAGTGCATAACGTACAGCATGTATCAAACATATACTAATGTCGCTTAGGGGCTCGGATTGGGATGACCAAGATGAATCGTTTCAACTGCATCCAGTACTTCTGCCGATAATTCCATTTTGATACTGTCAATGTTCATTTTGAGTTGCTGCATTGTTGTTGCGCCGATAATTGTACTGGTCAAAAAAGGACGGTTGTTGACATAGGCCAGTGCCATTTGCACCGGATCGAGTTGATACTTGTTTGCCAATGCAACATACTGTTTGATTGCATTTGTCGCGTAAGTGTTGCTGTAACGGCTATAGTGCGGAAACAAATTCAGCCGCGATCCTGCTGGTTTTTTGTCTCCTAGATATTTGCCTGAGAGCGTGCCAAAACCCAGTGGAGAATAAGCCAGCAACCCGATTTTTTCACGCCAGGAAATTTCTGCAAGTCCGACTTCATAACTGCGATTCAGTAAATTATAGGGATTCTGAATGCTGACAACACGGGGAAGATTGTGTTGTTCGGAAAGTTGCAGGAAACGCATGACGCCCCAAGGCGTTTCGTTTGATAAACCAATGTAACGAATTTTGCCTGTCTTTACCTGCTGATCGAGTGCCTGAAGCGTTTCGATAAAGGGTGTTTGCTGCGTTTCATCTTCCGGCACAAATCCCAGTTGCCCAAAATAATTGGTTTTACGTTCCGGCCAGTGTAGTTGATACAGATCGATATAATCGGTTTGTAAGCGTTTCAGGCTATCTTCCAGCGCGGACTGAATATATTTCCGGTTATAAGCTGTCTGTCCATGACGGATATGCGGTATCCAGTCAGCGCCAGGACCGGCGATTTTACTGGCCAGAATAACCTTGTCGCGCTGACCGCGCACTTTAAACCATTTGCCAATAATTGTCTCGGTAAGACCATATGTTTCCGGTTTCGGCGGTATTGAATAAAGTTCAGCCGTGTCGAAGAAATTAACGCCTTCATCAAGCGCATAGTCCATTTGCCTGGAAGCTTCCTTGAGGGTATTCTGCTGACCCCATGTCATGGTGCCCAGACAGATGACGCTGACTTTTGTATGGGTATTGCCAAGATTTCTATATTGCATCATATCTGTTTATTCAGACTATATTAACGTTTGCAGGATATGCGTTAGTTTACTCGTTGACGAAATGATTCAACATTTATGATACCTGTCTGTGGCGGGTATGTTTGAATATTTGCAGAATTGCGGAAAAAATGTCAAATAAGCAGGCTGGAAAAGTGGTCAATTTCCCTTTAATTTGCGCATTCTTGGCATGATTTTGTGACCCAGGAAACCGCTTAAAGCACCACCGAGAATGATCAGCCCCATGCCCAGCCATGCAACTGGCGGCAGGATTTCATTCCAGATGAGTATGCCCCAGATACCTGCAAACAATACGGTACTGTATCCCAGTGAACTGACAACCAGTGTCGTTCCGGTGCGATAGGCGCGCGTCATTGCCAGTTGCGCCAGCGTTGCGGTGATGCCGATGCCGATTAGCAAATGAATATTTTGTTGTGTGACTGGATTGAAGGTGGTGAGTAGTAGCCAGACACCGGTTATCAATGTGCTGATCAAGGTAAAATAAAAAACGACGCGCCATTCCGATTCGCCCAGATTGCCCAGCTGTTTTACATTCATGTAGGCAATGGCGGCAAAGAAACCGGACGCGAGGCCCAGCAATGCCGCTATCCAATGATCGTCATGCAAGGTGGGGCGCAACAGGAAAATGACGCCGGCAAAACCTAAAGCGATGGCAAAAACCATTGACCAGTGCAATTGTTCCCTGAGAATAAAGGTGGAAAAGAGTGCCATAAAAAGCGGCCAGGTATAGTTAAGTGAAATAGCCGTGGCGAGCGGTAATTCGATAATGCAATAAAAGAACATCAATAGACTGCCAAGTCCGGTCAGGCCGCGACTGCAGTGGGTTTTCCAATGATTGGTTTTGAGCGTGAGACGATGATAGCGTACAAACAGGTAGATTACGGCAACACCTATTAAGGAGCGGTAAAAAACCAGTTCGATGCTCGTAAAATGATCTGCGCTGAGCTTGACCAGTACGCCCATGCAGGCGAATAAAAAGGCCGCTACCAGCATCCAGAGTGAACGCATATTAATGCTCAATTTGACATGTGAAACTACAGAAGTGGTTCAATTTCGCGCCGCAGGAATTGGTGAAAATGCACCATGCCTGCTTCCATGGGCATTTGGTAGGGGCCGGTTTCATTAATTGATTGTTCGTAGAGTGCGCGTCGGCCTTCGGTCATGCGCATGCAGATTTTTTCGTCTTCAATCGCGGTTTCCATATAAGCAGCCTGCTCGGCTTCAACAAATTCACGCTCGAACAGTGCAATTTCCTCCGTATAGTAAAATTCAACAATGTTGATGCAACTTTCAACGCCGGTTGGCACAATAGTGCTGATGACAAGTGTGTGCGGGTACCATTCGAGCATAATGTTCGGAAAATAAAGCAGCCATATTGCACCATGCGGCGGTAATTTACCTTCATTCTGCAGCAAAACCTGCTTTTGCCATTTGGCGTAGGCAGAGGTGCCTGAATGTTTCAGGTGTCCGCTGTTGACGCCCACTGTCTGTACGCTGTACCTATCGCCAAACTCCCAGACGAGATCTTCGGTGCAGACAAAATTACCGAGACCGGGGTGAAAAGAATTGACATGATAATCTTCCAGATAAACTTCTATAAATGTTTTCCAGTTGCAGTTATAGCGATCGGTCCGTACGCAATCCAGTAAATAGCCGGAAAAGTCGAAGTCCTTCCGTACGTTCAGGTTGATCATGTCTTCGGATACGGATCGTTTTCCGTTAAACAGCAAACCGTTCCATTTTTGCAATGGCGTGTTGTTCAGATGCATGCAGGGGTTCTGGTCAAAATGCGGTGCACCCAGTAACTGGCCATCCAGTGCATAAGTCCAGCGGTGCAATGGGCAGACAATACTTTTGGTGTTACCCCTGCCTTCCAGAATGCGTGACTGGCGGTGCCGGCAGATGTTGGAAATCAATGCAATGCCCTGTTCATTGCGTACCAGTGATTTGGCATTTTTCATCGATTCGAGTACATAGTAATCACCCACCTCAGGTACCATGATTTCATGGCCTACATAACCCGGACCGTTATCAAACAGCAGTTCTTTTTCAATGTCCAGTATTTTTGGATTTAAGTACCACTCAATCGGTAACTGGATTGATGACTTAGCCAGTCGCGAGATTTCAGCCATATCAGCCATGTCTAACACCTTATTTGCTTATTCTGTATCCGTATTCAATGTAATCCAAAAAATATTGATGACGGAAATAGTCAAAAATATGTAATTTTAAAGCCAAATTATCGAGATAAGAAGAACCAAAATAGAGTGGCTTGGCTATAATAGTAGGTGTGGAAGAAAAATTTCATTATCCTTCTAACAGTTAACACACAAAAATATTTTTGTTTATGTGGTAGTAAAACCATTCAATTGACTAATTTATTAAATAAAAGAGAGTATTTTGATGAAACTAAACCAAAAGATCAGAAGAAATCCGTGGATTTTTTTGGCGTCTGCTGCATTGGCTGCGGGACTGGCATCCTGTGGCGGTGGCGACAGCGGCAGTGGAGGCAGCAGCGATGAGGCATCAACAGCTACCCGCGTGACGCCGACAGGTGCCGCAACAGGTGTTTTGATGGACAGTCCTGTGTCAGGCGTTTCCTATAACGCATCTTCCGGGAAAAAAGGGGTTACCGATGAAGCGGGCCATTTTGATTTTAATTATGGCGATACCGTTGAGTTTAAACTCGGTGGATTAACACTTGGGAAAGTTAAAGGGGCGCCGGTGGTGACACCGATGGATTTGGCTGATGGCAATGACAACAAACTGTCAAATCTGCTCGTCTTATTACAGTCGCTCGATGCAGATGCTGATCCATCAAACGGTATTGTCATTACTGAAACAGCAGCGTCCGCTGTGAGCAACTCAATCAAACTCAACAACGAGCCGGAAGTATTTGCTGCTTCATCCGAACTACAAGGTGTTCTGGATGCAGCCGGCATTGAGCACGCGGCTAAAACCGTCGAAGAAGCCAGCGAACATTTCATGGTTTCTGGTGTTGCCACGCTCGGTACGCAAATCTGGGTAAATTATAATGACCGCACCGCGTATGTTTTACGGGTGGCCGCTGATGGCAGCAACGAATATCTGCAAGGACAGGCTTCGCCGGACGACTCTTGCGACGAAAACCGTGTCTGTGGCGGTCGTACCATTATTCAGGCGGGTGTTGAACATGGTGTGGCCAGAGCGATTGAATTTGATGCCCGCGGTTTCAAGGTGATTGGAGAAACAACTATTGATACCAATCTGAAAGCCGGGCTATCCGATCCTGGTCCAACCCGGCGTATCCGCACAGATGGTTTGGATATGATTAATTCCGATATTGTTACAGTGCAACGAGAAAGAGAACAGAAGAGTCTATTCGGCGAAATGTTTCATATCGCTAAACCGATTGAATTGAGTGATGAGAATGAAGTCGTTGAAAAAGAAATCAAGGAAGCCCGTTTTTCGAAAATTGAAAATGATCCTGACGGTATAGTTGGCGCCTGGGCGTATGATGCGGATGCAATCAATACCAAGATGCTGGTTTTTTTTCCAAACAATCGCTTTATGTCTGTTGATCCAATTGGTGAGGCATCGCGCGAAAATCAGGTCAGATGCGCCAAGCCGGGTGTTGAATTTGCAAATTTTGATTACAACAAGGGCGCAAATCAACTGAAAATCTCAAGTTTTACCTATAATACGGATGGTTGTATTGGTTTTTCAGGAAGCGATTCCAATGCGCCGCATGGTTTTACCATCAGTTCGGATGGCAACACAGCCAAGCTTGAGAAACAAGGAGAAGAACCGATTACGGTTTATCGTGTTTCCGGTTAGGCGGGATTCAACTAGATTTATTTGCTTCAAAAATTGCTGGCTCACTGGAAATGGTGCGGTTTTCAGTGGGTTTGCTTAAATCGCCCAGCCATGCGATTGATAGGCTGAAATGTTCGTGCCACATTCGTTTCTTCAAAAATGCCCATTCTGCGTGTCGCACTCAATATTCCACTCGACACATTATTTGATTACAGTGCTCCGAAGGCTTGTGGAGCCGATATTGGCCTGCGTGTATGTGTTCCATTCGGTAAGAAAAAATTGACTGGGGTCATCCTGGATGTTTGTACAGACACAGCTGTGCCGCCTGAAAAATTAAAATCAGTTATTTGTATTTTCCGAGAGATACCGCCATTATCAGCAGAATTACTGGCATTATTTTCATTTTGCAGTGATTATTATCATCATCCATTAGGTATGGTTGTGATGAACAGCTTGCCCGGCAAATTACGTAACAATAAACCGGTCAGTTTGAAAGCGCATGTTAATCGCTATCAATTTGTACTGTCTGCGGCGGGCAGGCAAGTGGATGCTTCGACCATTCCGGCACGCAATACTGTGATGCATCGCTTGCTGGCAACCTTGAAAAGAACGCAATCACTTAGCGCACGGGATGTTAGAAAAATTTCGCCACGTGCTGGCTATATATTGCAAGACTGGGTGCAAAAAGGTTGGGTTGATATCGTGCCTGAAACGGCTGATGCAGTAGCGGCTCCGCCGGCTATTCCGGAATTAACGTCTGAGCAATCGACAGCGGTTGGCGCGATTGCTGCGCAGTTTGATCGGTTTGACACCTGGGTTTTGCATGGTGTGACCGGGAGCGGTAAAACCGAAGTATATTTACGGCTAATAGCGCAAGCTTTATCAGAAGGAAGGCAGACGCTGGTGTTAATTCCGGAAATAAGCTTAACGCCGCAGCTGGAATCCGTTTTTCGGGAGCGTTTCACAGCGACACGGATTGTCAGTTTGCATAGTGGTTTGAATGACAGCGAGCGACTGTCCGGTTGGTTGCAGGCGCAGCAGGGAGAAGCCGGTGTTGTCCTGGGAACGCGGCTTGCGGTATTCACACCGTTGCCAAAGCTGGGACTCATCATTGTAGATGAGGAACAGGACAGTTCATTCAAACAACAGGATGGTTTGCGTTATTCAGCGCGGGACCTGGCTATTTTTCGCGCCAGCCAGGCGCCGATCCCTGTTGTGCTGGGATCGGCGACGCCGTCGCTTGAAAGTTACTATAATGTCTTGAACGACCGGTATCGTTATTTGCGTTTGAAAAACCGCGCTATTAAAAACGCAGTATTGCCGCAGGTTGAATGTATCGATTTGCGTTCTGAAAAACCCGTGAACGGCTTGTCCGTCCCGCTTATTAAAGCAATTGACGATTGTTTGATGCATCGGCAGCAATGTTTGATTTTTATCAACCGGCGAGGTTATGCACCTGTTTTATTGTGTAAATCCTGCGGATGGACGGCGGTTTGTCAGCGCTGCACCAGTCGTCTGGTCGTTCATTTGCAGGATAAAAAATTATCCTGTCATCACTGCGGACATCTGGAATCTTTTCCATATGCGTGTCCGCAGTGCGGTGATCAGGATATGATGCCTTTGGGTCGCGGTACGCAGCGGGTGGAGGAAGCATTAGCGATGCGGTTTCCGTCGGCGCGCATTTTACGGATTGATCGGGACAGCATGCGCCGCAAGAATGCCTGGCAGGCTATTTTGCGAACTGTTCATCAACATGAAGTGGATATTTTGGTCGGGACACAGCTGCTGGCAAAAGGACATGATTTTCCGAATCTGTCTTTAGTCGGTATTCTCGGTTCGGATATCTCTTTGTATAGTACCGATTTCAGAGCGGGAGAGCGTCTTTTTACGCAGCTTATGCAGGTTGCTGGCCGGGCCGGGCGTGCGAAAATTTCTGGGCGTGTACTGATCCAAACCGAATTTCCGAACCACTCGCTTTATCAAGCACTGCAGCAGCATGATTATGATGCGCTGGCTAAAACCATACTGGCGGAAAGAAAAATGGCCGGATTCCCGCCTTATGTTTATCAGGCGCTACTTCGCGTCGAAGCGCACAGTCTGGAGAAGGTGCTGGATTTTCTGGAAACAGCGCACAAACTGACACAATCACACACAGGTATTGAAGTTTTCGATCCAGTGCCCGCTCACATGGTTCGCTTGAAAGGCATGGAGCGGGGGCATCTGCTTGTGCAATCCGGTTCGCGTAAGAAATTGCAGGTCTTTTTGACACAGTGGTACAAGCAATTGAGTACTTTGACAGCACATAAGGTACGCTGGGTGCTTGACGTGGATCCTATTGAGTTTTAATCAAAAAAAAAGATAAAGCGCGCACGCATGTTTCAAAAAACTATTGATAGAAATCGGATCAAGCATGATTTATCCATGCCATTGTCTGACATGTCCCGTATCGATATGAATAAATTCAGATTTTGGATAATAACCAATGCCTCCCGCCTGCAATGACAAGGCAGCTTCACGCAGATCGGAAAGCGCATGTCCGGGCAGTCGGATATCGATTGCTTTTCCTTGCATATGGAGGCTGCGTTTTGCCACGCCGTTGCTGCGTGCATTTAACTGTGCATTGGTCGCGGGTGAACGATAACCTGAAATGACGTGGAATTCATTTTGGGCCGCCATTTTATATTGTAAAAGTTGCAGCATATCCAGGAGATTACGGTCCATTTCATAGGTCTCGCCTGTGCGATGATCGCGCAGAACTTTTTCAATAGCCATTAAACCTTCCGATAAATATTGGCCTTGTGCCCAGTAAGTGGTATTGACGCGCTCGCCTGTATGTAGATTCAAAAAAGCCAGCTTTCTTTCATTCATGGTAAATGAACTTGCCTGCGCATGCGGTAATGCGAGCAATGTACAAGCGCCAATACCTGTTTTCAGGAAAAGACGGCGATTGATATTCGGTTTGGCATTTATCTTGGTTGAAGCGAGTTGATTTTGAGAAAAAATACAAATTGACATTCAATATCCTCCTTAAATAGGTGTACGCACCCTAGCATGATTTTTCTTTGATAACAATGACTATGATGCAATTACAGCAATTACCAGTGTGCAAACTTTAATGCACGCTGGTCTCTTCCATAAGTGTCTGGGGAATAATGAATAGTGTTTTGATTATCAACCCAGGCAGTCAGGTAAACAATATAAGTGGGCAGTGGCTCAGGCAAATTGATCTGGATAGTTCTCCCGGTACTGATTTGTTCATTGATTCTTTCGGCTGAAGTCTGTTCGTGCAAGGCAAATTCAGCCAGCAATAATGGTTTTTCCAATCGAATGCATCCGGAGCTGAATGTGCGTATTTCCCTGTTAAAAAGGGCTTTTGAAGGCGTGTCATGCAGATAGATGCTGAAACGATTCGGAAGCATGAATTTAATCGATCCCAGTGCATTTTGCATGCCGGGATCCTGACGTAATGCATAGGGAAAACCGCTTCTGATTCCCTGCCAGTCGATAGTGTCCGGATCAATTGGGGCTGTACTATAACTGTAATCAGGATAGACTTTGATGTTTTGGCTGTTGAAATAATCGGGGTCTTTTTGTTGTTTGGGTAGCAGGTCTTTGCGGGCAATGCTGGCGGGAATATTCCAGAACGGATTGACAATCATATGCGTGATACGACTGTGAAAACTGGGTGTCGATCGGTAATTACGGCCGACAATAATACGCATTTCCAAAATATATTGATTATTTTCTACAGCGATAAGTTGGAATCCTGGAATGTTAACAATAAGATACCTGTCACCCAAATCGCGAGGCAGCCAGCGCAGGCGTTCCATATTAATGCGCAATTGCTGAATTTTTTCCAAAGGTGTTTTGTTCAGTGCGTTTAGTGTATTTTGACCGATAATGCCGTCTGCATTCAAGCCATGCTGTAATTGAAATGCTTTAATTGCGTGTGCCAGATTGATATCGTACAGATTGCTGTTTTCACTTTCTTCCGAAGCAACTAAAAGATATTCAATTTTGCCGTGTGTTTCGTAGGCCTGGGTAATACGCGTGCGGACAAACGGGATAACCGGATGAGAATCGCCTGGCCGCAGAACGGATACATTCGGAATTTGTTGCCATGAAACCTGACGTGCGGCCAGTTCCCGATACTTTGCCAGTGCTGTTTTAAGTAACTGATAGCTGGGGATATTGGGCGCAAGACTTTCTAAGGATTGCAGTAAATTTTTTGATTCGGCTGTTTTTAATAAGAAGCTGACGG
>DOOY01000184.1:0-5561 GCA_003514765.1 Nitrosomonas sp.
CGTTCGTTGCTAATCAGGAACTGTTTTGCCGCATGTGCTCCTGTGTCAAACGATCCAAATCAAGATCGGCGAGTAATAGCTGAGAGCCGTAATGAAAACGTTTGGATTCCGTTATTAACGTGCCATTCTCATAAACCATCCCATGCCCATCCCAGGCAAGATCCGTAGTTGATTTTCCTGTGCCGAAACCCTACAACTGTTACCAGATCAAGCGACTGTGAAGCTGTGAGCACACGATGGAGCGCGTCAATGGCGTGCTTCCTGCTGACAGCGTCACCCACAATCCTGGACCGCTACGCTGTTTGGGGGAGGTGAATATCGAGGACTTCCGGTTGAGACCCTTCCTGAAAGCAAGTTCGGTAGATTCCATTCGTAGCCACTGCGCCACCATACCGCCGGTCAATGGTTGCTTGTCGCGCCACGGTGCTACTATATCGATAGGGAAAGATTTTTCTGCAACCAAGCGCGTATAGCTGAGCCAGTGCCCGCGACGTCGAGCGAATCCCGGAAGCCGTTTCAGACATGGTGCTTTCGTAGATAACGCAATGAATGTGCAGACTGCACACGTAGTGCAGTCTGCACATTCAATTATAACTGGTCTTTACCCGTCAAGGACCCCAGGAATGCTTTGATATCTCTAACCATCCCATGGCCGACATGATCTAGACCCAGTTGATGTTTTGCCATTAATTGAATTGCTTCATCTAAAGTTTCAACTGAACCATCATGAAAATATGGTCCTGTTTTAGTAATATTTCGTAGACTCGGCACTTTAAATACCTTCTTGTCGCTTTCAAGACCAGTCACTTCAAAGCGACCCATATCTGATGTTTCATATGGTTCAACAAGTCCGATTTTTTTGTATGAGTTGCCACCCAATGCAACACCATTGTGACAATTGGTACAGCCCATATGCATAAACTTTTTCAGGCCTCTTTTCTCACTCTTATTCAACGCATCTTCGTCGCCATTAAGAAAATCATCAAAGCGTGAAGGGGTTAATAGTGTGCGCTCAAAAGCGCCAATCGCTTTACCAATATTATTGTAATTAAATGGATATTTTTCTTGACTAAATGCTTCTGCAAATAGTGTCTGATATTCATCAATGGCTTGTATTTTCTTTACAACAGCACTTTTATTTGGCATGCCCATTTCAACAGGATTCAAAATTGGGCCTAAAGCTTGTTCTTCCACATCTCTGGCGCGTCCATCCCAAAATTGAGCAATATGAAGTGCCGCATTCATGGTGGTGGGAGAATTTCTACCACCACGCTTACCTTCATGGCCTGGAGATGTGGGTTCATTATCCACGCCAAAATTGTTGAGTCCGTGACAGGAATTACAGGAAATTTTGTCATTGACTGATAACCTTGGATCCATATACAGCATTTTGCCAAGCTTAATCAGGGCTGCATTCTCTTCTTCATCAATAATTGATGCAGGTAATGGTTCAAAAAATTGCTTAACGTTGTTCATGTCATGATGCCCGTGACCACCCCCATGCTTGCCTTCCTCATGCTCATCCCCATGACCACCACCATGCTTACCGCCTTTGTGACCATGCTCACCGCCTTGCATCATGCCACCTTTATGCCCGTGGTCGTCTCCATGTTTGCTTCCTTCATGCTTATTCCCATGATCGTGACCACTGCCATGCTTGCCTTCTTCCTGCTCATGGTTTTCCTGGTGTTCTTTGGAAGCACCGAGGTTTTTATTGTCATCTTGAGCGTATGCCTGGGCACTTAAAATTAGTGCGAGAAATAAAATAAGTTTCATGTCACCTCCATAATTTATATCAACAGCTTTTTATTGGTAAATTCCCTCGCTCTTTGAAACGAGGGAATTTAATTAATGATGATTATGTTCACTATCTTGATCACAATGTTGCATTTTCATTGTTTTGAGTTTGTTGATTTGATCAGTGGTTAAAACAGCATGAATCTCATGACGCTCCGTAATGTGATGTTCGACCATTGCATTGAAAGCATTCGTTTGATCCTTACCGATTTCGCGTAAACGGGCATCACTGGTACTGGGTTTCATACTTTCCTTTTTGAAGGTCTTCATGCTTTTTTTCAATTCTGCTTTGAGTTTTTTATGTTCCTGCTCGTGTTTCAAGTGCAGGCGTACGATTTTCCCCAATTGCTCATTACTGAGCTTTAATGTGTCTGAATGAGATATGACCATATGGGCATAATCAGGCCTATCCTTCTTCATGCTGCCATGTTTTTTGGCGCCGTGCTTGCTATCCCCCTCTTTACTCTTGTCGTGACTACCATGTGCACTTTCCTTATCTTGTTCATGCTGAGGGACCTGCGCTAGCATCAAACTCTTATTCAAAGATTGAGCACTTTCAGCTAATGAGATAGTTGGTACAGTAGAGATAGCAATAACGAATACAGTACTAACAACAGTAGAAATTATGGATTTTGAATCAATCATGGTCATTTCTCCTAAATAGTTAAAAACAATCTTAATTTAATAGCTTCCGCTATATTCCCAACCTAATGGTTCTGTTGCTCCCTTTCTAACTTTTATGCAAAGAATATTATGCATAGACGATTTTGGTGAGACATACTCATTTACCGGACTTTGCCCAAGTAACACATTATGCGATGGTATTTGCGGGATGGCTACAGTACGACGCTGGCTAGTACCTCCCGTGACTCCCAGGCAAACAGCATTCCATGTTGAGGCTATGGAAGGGGCTTTACTATCGAGTGCGTCAAGAATGTCATGCGCTGTAGTAGTGGTCATTGATTCAATCATGTAACCACTCTTTGGCACACCTGACTGGTTATTCATTATCAGTTTCACAGTAGATGTCATATAGGACTTCCAGCACACGGCGTACACTGTCATCTTTCAAGGAATAATAAACGTTTTGCCCCTCACGTCTATATTCCACAATACCCTCATAGCGTAAGCGTGACAAATGTTGCGATAACGCCGATTGACTCAAACCAATCAATTTTTCCAACTCGCTAACTGTGTGTTCCTGCTTAACAATGTTACATAACACCATCAAACGACTGGTATTTGCCATCGTCTTTAGTAATTTCGATGCCGCTTGAACATTTTTTTGCATATCGCGCATACTTATATTATCTTATTATCTTATTATCTTATACTAATATTAGTATAGCAGCTTATGCTACGTAAGCGTCAGTGCTTTTTTATTATCCAGACTGAACAAATTGCTAAGCTTTGACATAAGATAAATGGATAGAATTAAAATTTCTTAATTTTTAACAATCGGTTAACTAACTCTAAGGGGTCATGATGCAAAAACCAAGATTTATGAGTACTATTTTTTTATTAGTTGCTTTTATTTTTTCGGCTCAAGCGCAAGAGGCCAGCCAGGTAGGAAAGCTGGATAGCAAAATGCAGAAAGCCTTAAATGAGCAGATTAATGCAGAATTACATGCTGCATACTTATATCTTTCCATGGCTGCTTATTTTGAATCAAAAAGCTTGGTCGGAGCCGCCCATTGGATGCGCTTGCAAGCAAAGGAAGAAACTGAGCACGCCATAAAATTCTTTGATTATATTCATGATCGTGACGGTCGCGTTGTCCTAACAGGCATCAAGGCGCCCCCTAGTAATTGGGAGTCCCCTTTGGCTGCATTTCAAGATGCTTACCTACATGAGCAGAAGGTTACGGAAATGATTAATCGCTTGATAAAATTAACGGGCCAGGTAGAAGATGCTGCAACGCATAATTATCTACAATTTTTTGTGGCAGAGCAGGTCGAGGAGTTGATGTCGACTAAATTAGTTGTCGATCAACTGAATATGATAGGAGATTCTGCTCCTGGATTGCTGATGATTGATAGGCAACTGGGTGAACGGGAAGATTAGTAAAGAGTTTATTTATTTTTCACAGAATAGTGAGGAAGTCGACCCATTAACACTGACCTAAAAAGATGCTAGATCAAATCTAGTTTATAAAATCTGCAGGTGGGTATAGTCGCTAAATATGTGTGACAGCTTATCCTGCGTTCCTTACTGGGATAAACCCACCTGCTCCAGTTTTCAACCGCTCAAACACTAACTAGATTTAGTTATAACTCAGTTTGTGCAGTGTACCTACTTTTTCCCTGGTAATGCGTGTGTTGAGCTTACCCCGGTAAGCGACAATCTTATCGCTAGCCGAGCATTTTACATGCCGGTAATTTGTAATACTCTCGGTGTTTTCACTCAGCCTGGGTTGGAAACAGATATTGCCAATATGTCAACTAACTTAATTTATTAAAAAATATGTCTGCTTAAGTCTTATTTTTATCTGGTTCCAATGACCGCCTGGCTATGTCCCGTCCTTGGCTTTGTGAATGAGCGCGGCAAGTTCCGGATCAATCGGCATCTTCTTAAATGGGCTGACATTGCTGCCACCAGTATTGCCCAATGGGATCAATCCCAGTACAGTTACCGTCGCGGCACCAACAATACGTACAACCTGACCGAGTGCTTCTTTGATGGCATGGTTACGAACAGCCCACGCCAACATTAATACATGCACTTTGACGTGCCAATAAGTTGATTCTTGTCCGAGAACATGCGCTCGTTCCAGGTGGGAAAACTCCTCGTCATAGTAACTTGCCGATCTGGCCGAGGCCGCTTTGTTAAGCTCTGCCTCAATATAGGGCTTTATCTGTTTGGAAAAGCTAGTTCGCATGGTGATCTCCTGACGCGCCGCATGAATGTCTAGAAATGGAGCGTAGTGAAAGGTTCTTTCGCATTAAGTGTTTTTCATTCAAATCGCTCATTAATTTCATTTAAGAAAAATTGCCTGATGAACTCAAAAATAGTCAACTACGATTTATTTTGAAAAAATTACTTGGAAATAGTAATAGGTAAACCGAGAGATTTTGCGTCAGTGATCGTCAATCTGAATAGGATGTAGAGTAATTGGAATGCATTAAGATTCCAGTGGGAATGCGACCCTGTTGTATCCACTGCGTAATATTTTCCATGTAAATAAGTGGACAGATTAACATCGGGCGGGAGTTTATCTGCGATGATAAGCCCTAAGGTATGGCTGGGATTCTCATCTCTGGCAATGGGTGGTGTGCGCGGATCTTTCTCAACGTAATATTCTGCTTCTTCACTCAGAGAATGAGAGATAAAGTTGAGAATTGTATGGAAACTTCTGAGTCGGAAAGAGCCTCTTATTGGCCATTCACCGCCAGGATAGCCTGGTCTGATATCGAAAGCGACATCATTTTCTATCCAGGGATTGATCAAGTCGTATAACTCTGCGCGCTCTTCACAACAGAGTATATCTGGATCATAGTTTGTGATGAGAATAGGGCCCAACAATTGTTTGCTTAGCGTATACGTGCCTTTTTGCTGGTCGTAAGTCACACTAAAATCTTTTTCTATGGCCTGAAACAGTCCTTCCGCCGAAACCGCACCAGCAGGTATAGTCCAGTTGCGCTCAAGTGTCAACGGCTCAGCATACAGTTTTTTCTGATCTTGAATGGCTGAGAGATGGAGCGCGACACGACGAAACATCTCGTAACCATCTTGATCTGATGGGCTATTATGATAGGTGATTTGTT
>DOOY01000184.1:5759-6039 GCA_003514765.1 Nitrosomonas sp.
TTGGCGATGCTTCTGCTCTTGGGTCAATTGAATGCCGGGAAGTTGATAATAGATATCCTGGTTTTTTGTATCCAAGATATTTGGAGAAACAGTTCTCTGTTTTGAGCCATGGCGCAAGCGCCGCTGGTGACCTCGCTCCCCAGATCCTGGATTATTGCGAATAGCAGTTTTTTGTTCCGTGTGATACAAGCGCAGTTCCTGCGCCATCATCCGCAACATAAGGTCAACATCAAAGTGCTGACGAAGTAACAAGGTCAACTTATGTTGACTGAATGGGGTC
>DOOY01000039.1 GCA_003514765.1 Nitrosomonas sp.
GTGTGCTGATCGAGTAGCGAGAATACTTGTTCCAGATTTTTGTGTGCAACCTGCAATGTCTGAGGAATGCTTGCCAAACGCTTGGCGGGCGCAATCAATAATAACAAAGCCGTAACAAAAGCGCCTGTTTGCGCCAGTGTAAATGTGTCTTTCAAAATCTGCTGAGTCATCAGATAGGTGATCGCCACGACAATGAGTAACATGACGAGTAGGCACAACGCGGCAACAAAAGCTTTGTAGTTGATTTGTTGCATGTCATTATTCTGTATCGACTGCGCGTCGTTTTTCAGTCGCTTACACTCCTGTTGCTGACCGCCATATAATCTGATCGGTCGATAATTTTTAATAGATCTCTGTAAGCGGCTGATAAGCCGGTTAAAATAAGATGTGTTGATGTGCGGTTCTACATTCTGTTGACTTTGAACGATTTGCAGCATGATGACGGCAAACGGAATCAAAAGCAGCACCAGTAGTGCAAAATCCTGATCAAGCCATGCCAGGCATAGTACCAGACTGATGATAATCAGCGTGTCCCGGGCAAGTATGGTAATTATCTGTACCGTAGAGTGGGAAATCTGTTTGATGCTGGTCAAAACAGTATCGGTTGCGTGATGTTTATTTAGATTTTGATAATATTGGTGCGGCAAATTAATCAGCTTGTCAAACAAAGCGGTGTTAAGTTGCATGCAGAGACGATTGTCTGCTTTTCGCATGAGATAATGACCGCCATAATCGGCGAGGCTGCGAATAATCAATAACATTACCATCGTCAACACCCCTGTTTCTATGGCTGCAGCATTCTTTTCTACAAAAGAAGCATGGAGTATCTGTTGGATCAGAATGGGCAGTATCGACAGGGCGACCGCTATGATCAAAAAAAATGGAAATGCCCAGAAGAAGGCTGTCCAGCAGGAAGTCATTTTTTCTGCAAGACGTTTATAGAAGTGTTTGTGAATCATGAATATAAAAGCTGTTTTGGCGATAGATATTGAGAGTGTGAGGCTGAATTTGTTCGGTCGGCGCGTTTTTCAGTCATTATTTTAAGCCAGAAGTGCCATTTTGGGTTTTATGTAATTATGTAGCCATATAGTACAATAATGTTTTTTTGCCTAACAGCTTGTTAATAGCGAACTTCTAAAGCACAGATTCGGAATTGGTTGCAGATGCTGCAATTGCTTTGCTTCGAAGCTGAATCCAGGGAATATCAGAAAGTGACCACATCAACAATACAATCCAAACAAGATAACACGCTTCCTCAAGTTCGTTATAGAAAGGGCATCGTGCTGGCCGGCGGTTCCGGAACCCGTCTTTATCCTGTAACACAGGCAATATCCAAACAGTTGTTGCCGGTTTTTGATAAACCGATGGTGTATTATCCGCTCAGTACATTGATGCTGGCAGGCATTCGCGACCTGCTGATTATATCGACACCGCAGGATATATCGCATTATGAGTTGTTGCTGGGCGATGGACATCAATGGGGGATTAATATCACTTATGCCGTCCAGCCTTCACCGGGCGGACTGGCGCAGGCTTTTCTCATCGGCGAATCTTTTGTCGGTAATGATTATTCGGCGCTTGTACTCGGCGACAATATTTTCTATGGCCATGACTTGCATCATTTGTTGTTAAGCGCTGTGGAGCGCTCTTCAGGTGCGAGTATTTTCGCCTATCATGTGCATGATCCGGAGCGTTATGGTGTGGTTGAATTCGATTCGAATGGACAAGCCGTCAATCTGGAGGAAAAACCGCAGAATCCCAAGTCTAACTATGCGGTAACCGGTTTATATTTTTATGATCAGCATGCTGTCGAATATGCGAAAAGTATTCGACCTTCACACCGTAATGAACTGGAAATTACCGACCTTAACCGAATTTATATGCAGCAGGCGGCGCTGCATGTTGAAATAATGGGTCGCGGCTACGCCTGGCTTGATACCGGGACGCATGAATCGTTATTGGAAGCAAGTCATTTTGTGGCAACCATTGAGCATCGGCAGGGACTTAAAATCGCCTGCCCGGAAGAAATCGCTTTCAGGCAGGGCTGGATTGATGCGGCGAAGCTTGAAGCGCTTGCAATGCCGCTTGCCAAGAATGGGTATGGTCAATATTTGTTACAGGTATTGAAACGCAGGTATTGATAAAAATTTCTATTGATTGATTTCCTTTAAACTATGAAAGCAACGCAACTGGCGATCCCTGAAGTTATCTTATTAGAGCCGAAGGTTTTTGGTGATGAACGCGGGTTTTTTTTTGAAAGTTTTAATCAGCGTCAGTTTGATCAGGCGGTTGGCAAGCATGTGACGTTTGTACAGGGCAATCATTCTCGTTCTGCCAGACATGTATTACGTGGATTGCATTACCAGATCAAACAGCCGCAAGGTAAGCTGGTACGCGTTGTTGCCGGTGAAGTTTATGATGTGGCTGTGGATATCCGCCGGTCATCTCCGGCTTTCGGTCAATGGGTGGGCGAAATTCTGAATGCCGAGAACAAAAAACAGCTCTGGGTGCCTGCCGGATTTGCGCATGGCTTTGTTGTACTTTCGGAATATGCTGAATTCCTGTATCAGACAACCGATTA
>DOOY01000203.1 GCA_003514765.1 Nitrosomonas sp.
GTCAGGTGATCGGTAATCGCCCCCGGCAAATAGCGATTGGTTTCCAACGCTTCCACTTCTGCCTTGCCGGTAAAATAAAATAATACATCCTCTTTGTGACTGAGTGCATTGGTTTCGATTGTTTCAATTTTTATCCGATTGGACAGTTGCGCCATAACGGATTCGTACACGCCTGACCGCACATTCCGCGCCACGTCGGTTGTGCTTATCAGATAAGCCGTTCCTTGCGGAAATGTGCCGTCTGATTGCACGCCCCGGTCTATCATTGCTTTTGTCTGCTGCACATTACTGCCTGCCAGCATGATGGCAGGCCGAATGCGCAGATCAGTGAAAGGTGCCGTCGAATTTGAATTGAAATACGCGCTGCGTTCAGTCGATGAACAATCGCTTGCGCAAAAACTCCTGTCGAATCCAAAGGTCATGGCACTGGTTATTGACATGCAGACAACCCTGTATGGCCGTGTCCACGCCAGCGCATAAAACTGCACATTTTCTGGAGTTTGCAGGAATACCTGGTTTCTTAAAACGCTGAAGGAAGCTCGATCCATCGAATTGGTAACGGGGAATTCCACCCGGATGATATTCGCTGCAGGTATTTTTCGTTTTTGCTGATAGTACCTGGCAATTTCCACGCTATTAACATCTCTGGTATTCACAATAACGGCTATTTGTTCGGGCAGAACGGCTGCGTATAGTGTCGAAACAATAAGCAGGCTCCAGGTCATCAATTGTAAAAAAAACAGGGGAACACGCTTGCTACGGACATCTTTTCGATATTTTTGGTTATCCATTCTCATAAATTGAACCATTACATGCGATCTTCTATTCATCAATCTTGCGATTTAAAGAATAGCATTATCCGGCTAAAAATGAATGGATTATCGCTGGTCTATTTGAGAATTTAAACTGTTGTCTGTTGAGGCTGCACTTTGTGTTTGGCCGTCAACGTTGTCCATTCAACCTTATTTTTGGCATCTTGGTAAAGTCAAATCAGACTGGGGTGCGACAATTTGACACATTGTCTTCTTCACATTTATCAGGACAATTACAACTGGATATGGGTGAATAAAACCGATGAGGGTGAAAGAAGATTTGTATTGGATTACCACTGCAATGCTGCTAATGACAGTCATGTTGGGACAGATATTGATGTTACACAATTTGGCCTGCCTTAATTTGGTCTTGTACTTCAGCATATTTGCTGTTATCAGCAAGTATCTTTTTGATGAGGTTTAATAAAGTAGCTGTTTTGTGGTAACTAAAAACAGGCAATTTGGCATTGTTAGCAATATTGATGGATTCAAAAATCGAGTTGAATTTTCCTGCTGTCATCTGCACCCAATCTGAACTTGATCGAATGCTATTGGCGGTCCTTCAGGAAGAAGTTTTGTATGGCAAATATATGGTTTGCTTTGTTTAAACAGGCCTGGGATCTTTTTTGCTACTCCCGGGCGCTATAAGAATGTGCTGCGGTATTTTGTTAACCGATAATTTTCATATCTTCGACCGCGCTTGAGTGCCGGAATTTAAGACGCGATGGGTATATTTGTCCATGCGAAGTTTGCGCCCTGTTGATAAGCCAGTCATTAAATGAATCACATACTTCAGGATGACAACTCGCTAAATCGACTGTGGCCTTCAGATATCCGATTTTGCTGCCGCAATCGTAGCGCTTGCCATTATAGCGGTAAGAAAAAACCTGTTCTTTCTTCAATAAGCTTGCGATGCCGTCAGTTAATTGAATTTCGCCACCAACACCCGGCCGCTGATTTCTAATTTCTTGAAAGATTGCGGTAGTCAAAATATATCTTCCGACAACCGCAAGTGTACTTGGCGCAATGTCTGGCGAAGGTTTTTCTACAATTCTATTTACGCTCAGTACACCGGGATATTTTTCTACGCCACTCACTATGCCATAACGGTCGGTCTGTAGTCGAGGTACATCCTGTACTGCGATGATACTTCCTTGTAACGCCTGATATTGTTCAATTAATTGCGCAATAACCGGCTTTTCGGCAACCATTAAATCATCTGCTAAAAGTACTGCAAAATCGTCATTACCTACAATCGGTTCAGCGCAAAGAATAGCGTGACCAAGTCCAAGCGCATTTGATTGTCTGACATACACGCACTGCATGTCCTTTGGTGTTACATTGTGAAGCGTTTCGAGCAGATTTAATTTATCGCCGAGTTCGAGTGCAGACTCAAGTTCATATGCACTATCAAAATGATCTTCAATAGCGCGTTTAGTGCGCCCGGTAACAAAAATCATTTGCCGAATACCGGCGGCATAGGCTTCCTCGACAGCATATTGAATAAGCGGTTTGTCCACAACCGGGAGCATTTCTTTTGGTGAAGCTTTGGTTGCGGGTAAAAAACGTGTTCCCAGCCCGGCGATGGGAAAAACAGCTTTGGTGATAGTTTTAGAACGTTTGTCGCTCATTATTTGTTCCATGAATATTAGCGGAGAATTAAGTATAAACAGTGCATTCGAGCACGATGCAAAACAAACGGTTAGATGACACACTCGTGTTTAACGCTTGACTATCACGAGTTCCCAACGACAGTGGTTTCTGTGTTTAGTATGTCAATATTGCAGGACAGCAATATTGATTTCAGGTCGTGCAGGTATGTTGCTTTTCCTTCGTTAGGACAAACAAAGCTGTCAGCCGACTTGATTCCATTAGTTCTCGCGAGAAAAAAATTAATTTTGTTTGCCTATTCACAGCGGTTAGATTATTCACTAACCGTCAAATGAGCACTGGTGTTGACGGTTAGTCGCGAATTGCTGCTGCATAGGAGAAAAAAATACCGGGAAAATATTATTTAAACATATGCAGGTTGGCTGGCAGACTTTTGATGTCGCCGTGCTGCAAAACCAACTAAGGCCAGACCGGCCAGCAGCATGATGTAGAATTTTGGTTCAGGTACGGGCGCAATACTTATGTTTCCAGAATACGACCCGCTTGAGTGGCCGGCTCTTAGATCACCAGTTACGATTACGTCGTAATCGTGGCCACTCGTTAAGCCTGGGAAACTTGAAAATCCTACAAATTCACCATTCACTAGCGTTCCCGGGGAAACCAGAAGAGGATTGACGCTGTCGGTAACGTCCCATAACCCAAACGAGTCGAAAATGACCTCGAATCCTGGTATATTAAAACCAAAACCGCTAACTCCAAAACCGCTCACTATGCTCATTCCGCCGTTTCCGGTCATGAGGGGGTCGTCGATCGTAAATGTGAAGTGATCGTCAAATGGCCCAGTAATTGAATCGTTGCCAAAATTGGCATTATAACTAGTGGTATTAAAAACAAAATTTGAATCTATCGGGCCGGGTGTGATTGCTTTTGCAACACCTCCTCCGAGTCCGAGCCAAATCGTTAATGCAACAGCTCCAATCATGTTAGCTGATTTTTTCATTTGTTACTCCTCAATTTATATCGAAATACAACTTCAAAAAGATTAACAACACTTTTTTATTAACATTTATGGCTGTTCCAATGAATACACTAAACGTTAATCAAAAATCTTTTGTCAAAAAAGTATGACTGTGAAACACTTTGTATGTAATTCCGTTTGAATAATAAAAGCTTAAAAATAATATGTCCTGCGACGATTGGCGGCTAAACCAACCAGACAAAGCCCGATAAGAAGCATTGCATATGTTTTAGGTTCAGGAATTGTCGGCATAGCATGGTTAGAGGCTTCGTATTCGGTCAAAACAATAAAATCTAGAAACTCTGATGTCTGTTTTGTATTAATCGTATGATCTTTTGCATACTTTGTTGGTATTCCAGAATTAACGCCAATTGGTATATGCTCAATCATACCTTCGTTTCGCACATGACCTGAATCTTCGTATATTGCAATTGCTGCCAAGTATGTGTCTGAATCCATTAATTGGATATTTGCATGCGTTTGGCCCAAATAAATCGCAAATGGCAGAGCGACCAGCGTCAGAAAAGTTTTTTTAAAACTATTCATGTTGTTAAATCTCCCAAACTCAAAAAGTCAAAAGATTGTTGATTTCGGCACTATATCATCGCAACGAAAGCCGTGATTCTAGCAATAGAAACCGTAATCCAGCTATTTCACATTAAGAGAATAGCCTTGGTCCTTCCTATGTGTAACTACCGAGTATTTAGCAGGCGTGACGTCTTTACGTAATAATAAATAATTACCATATAAAGACTTGATTTTTGATTGTTCGTGTTTGTTGTTTTATTATGCATGAGCCCTCTGAAGCAAATAGTATCTTATACAAAGTAGATTGTAAAATTAAATTTTTATGACATTTTGACAAAGCCAAATCAATGCCGCGGAGAACTGTGCAAGTTGTGCAAGTTTTATGTGATCCGGCCACTTTTCGCCATTGAAAACATTCAAAATGTTCTCATTGGAAATAATCATGGTGTATCATCAGGTACTTACAAGAATGTCTTAATGAAATCTTATATCGTTTTGATCGCAGAGGCCGGAACGGAATGACCATTCCGATTCCTCAGTATTTGGTTGAGCCATACCTAAAATTAAACCAAAACACTTTAAAAGTATATTGTGTTAGGTCAACGGGTATAAAGGTTTTCAGCTCGAACTAAAATCCACCGTATTTTGATAGTTGGTTGTTTATTAAAGAATTATTGTCTTACCAAAGAATACAATTAATTCAATGTGTGACAAATTGTCGCAGGCTTATTGTCGGGGAATCTTATACAATCGGATAATGAATGAAACAGGTTGCAAAACAGTGGCTATGAAAATTTGAACCAAAATTAGCTTTAAAGAAAGATTGAATAATTTATGATCGCTCAAATTGATTTTGCATATATCCGGACACGCCCATGGAAGTTGTGGAGCCGCCTGGTAAGCTATGCTTTGTTTGAAGGGAGGCCATTGACTACACGTGGACGATGGATTAATCCGCTAGTGTTTGCTCATTTTTCGTTAGAAAGGCGCTTGCCTGTACTTAGGAAGGTGGAAAAGCCTGTATTCATTCTAGGAACCGGCCGCAGTGGAACCACGATACTCGGAATCGTGCTTTCGATGCATCGAGATGTGGGCTTTCTCAATGAGCCCAAAGCGCTATGGCATGCTGTTTATCCCAAAGAGGATTTGATGGGCAGTTATAGTCGTGATGATGCAAGATATAGACTTTTTAAAGAAGATGCTTCGCATGTTGTCAAAAAAACTGCTCATCGTATTTTCGGGGCATATTTATCAGCCACTTTTTCCCGACGGGTGCTGGATAAATACCCGGAACTCATTTTCCGTGTTCCTTTCGTTAAAGCAATTTTTCCTGACGCTAAATTTCTTTTGCTTACCCGTAATGGCTGGGATACCTGTCATTCGATCGAAAACTGGTCTGGCCGATTGGGTCAACAGTTAAAAAATGAAACGCATGATTGGTGGGGCGTCAATAAGCGAAAATGGAATTTGCTTACGGAAGAGATTGTCCCGGAACATCCTGATCTGGCGCCGCATGTGCAACAAATGCGTGGATGGACCAAACAGACTGACATGGCAGCAATTGAATGGATTGTAACCATGCGTGAAGGATTGTCACTTTTAAAAAATTTTCCAGGAGAAGTTTTGCGGGTTCATTATGAAACACTTTGTATGGAGCCGCAAGAAACAATTAAGAAGATCATTCAATTCCTGGAGTTACCTGAAGATGATGAGCAATTTCTTGAGTATGCGAAATCAGCCTTGCAACCTGCTCCAACCAAAGAACCTTTTGAATTAAATCAATTGATTGAGCAGCCATTTAAAAAAACCATGCTTGACCTTGGCTATGTATAAACTTTGCAGCGTCATTCACAATGCGCCAAGCGAACACAAGGTTCAACTGAATTATTTGAGGCCGTCCTATTTTTGTGCTATTTCCAAGCAAAACCTGTTTCATCATCCAGTCAAAAGATGTCACAAGCCATAAGTTGAAAATTGTTGTTTTGATGACCGTCACCGTACTGTCTGCTTTCCATCAAACTGTTCACGCAGCGCTCATCGGTGAAATGATCCGTCCGTATGCAAGCTATACAGTTATTGCTGATGACAATATTCTGCGTATTCGTGACAGGATGGATGCACAAGCGCTATTGGGCACCAACAATCTTTTCGATTTTTCGCATCGTTTTACGGGTGGAGCTGTTTTCGACAAAACGATCAGCAGACAGCAGTTAAGCGCTAACGGAAGCTGGAGTTCCCAGCGATATGAAAAATTCGGCCAGATAAACAACAAGGCTTTGGACTTGAGTGGTAATTGGAATTGGTTCTTGGGGAATCGCCTTGAAGGAAATATGGGAGCGAGTTTTGTCAGAGGACAGGCGCCGTTCCTGTTTCAACCCGGGGTAGTAAATATCCGTACCCAGCAAACTGAATTTTTTGACTTTGCCTGGCGGTTTCATCCGAGCTGGAGGTTGCGCGGAGACTATGCTCATTTCAATTTCAAATCGGACAATGTTGTCTTGCGATTTCAAAATCGCGTCGAAGATAGATTTGGAACCGGTTTCGATTATTTAGCGGCCAGCGGTAGTTCGGTCGGTATAGAGTATCGTAATATTCAGGGGGAATT
>DOOY01000050.1 GCA_003514765.1 Nitrosomonas sp.
TCGGCTTTACCGGCACACCCATAGCCACAGAAGACAAAGATACCCGTGCCGTATTTGGCGATTATGTCAGCATCTACGATATTCAGGATGCCGTGGATGATGGCGCGACCGTGCCCATTTATTATGAAAGCCGTCTGGCCAAGCTGGACATCAATCAAGCTGAAATCGAGCAGCTCAATGATCAGGTGGATGAAGTTGTTGAGGACGAGGAAGACGCCTCAATACGGGAAAGAACCAAAAGCCAGTGGGCCGCACTGGAGAAACTGGTCGGCACGGAACCACGCATACAGGAAGTGGCCGAGGATTTAGTCAAACACTTCGAAGAACGGTGCGCCACCATCGACGGCAAAGGCATGATTGTCTGCATGAGTCGCGAGATTTGCGCACAGATGTACAACGCCATTGTGGCGCTGAGACCGCAATGGCATGATCCGGATATCGACAAAGGTGCGATCAAGATCATCATGACGGGATCGGCTTCGGATAAAACTTTGCTGCAACCGCATATCTACAGCAAACAACAGAAAAAACGCCTGGAGAAACGTTTCAAAGACGCTGATGATCCACTGAAACTGGTGATTGTGCGTGACATGTGGCTGACCGGTTTCGATGTACCCTGCGCACATACCATGTATGTCGACAAGCCGATGAAGTCACACAACCTGATGCAGGCCATTGCCCGCGTCAATCGTGTATTCAGGGATAAACCCGGTGGGCTGGTGGTGGACTATATCGGCATTGCCAACGAACTCAAACGTGCGCTCAAGACCTACACCGATTCCAAAGGCAAAGGCAACCCGGCCAATCTCATAGAAGAAGCTTTCTCGGTGTTGCAGGAGAAAATCGATGTGGTGCGCGGCATGTTTGCCGGTTTTGACTACAGTGCCTACGAAACACAGGCGCATCAGTTGCTGGTGCCCGCCGCCAACCATATTCTGAACCTGGACGGCAATCACAAACGAAAAGACCGCAAACGGGATTTTCTGGATGCTGTGCTGGCGATTACCAAAGCCTTTGCGCTCTGTGGCACATTGGATGAAGCGCACGAATACAAAAAGGAAATCGCCTTCTTCTCGGCGATCAAGGCCGTGATCATCAAATTCACCACTGTCGACGGGAAACGCAGACAAAAAGATAAGGACTCTGCACTCAAGCAAATTCTCGATAACGCTGTCATTGCCGATGGTATCGCCGATGTATTTGCGCTGGCTGGATTGGACAAACCGAATATCGGCTTGCTCAGTGATGAATTCCTTGAAGACATCCGTCATATGCCCGCAAAAAATCTTGCTGTTGAGTTGCTGGAAAAGCTACTGCGCGACGAAATCAAATCCAAAACCCGCAGCAACGTCATACAGGAAAAGAAATATGGCGACCGGCTCATGGAAACCTTACGCAAATACAACAATCGCGCCATAGAAACCGCGCAGGTGATAGAAGAACTCATCCAAATGGCCAAGGAATTCCAGGACGCGATGCAACGGCATGAAGACCTGGGCCTCAATGAAGATGAATTGGCATTTTACGATGCACTGGCAAACAATGAGAGTGCTGTGCGTGAACTTGGCGACGACACACTGAAAAAGCTCGCCCACGAACTGGTGGAGAAACTGCGTAAAAGCACGACTGTTGACTGGAAAGTCCGTGACAGCGTACGTGCACGAATAAGAAATATGGTGCGTGTTCTATTGCGCCGCTATAAATATCCGCCAGATAAGACGGATGAGGCGGTGGAACTGGTGTTGAAACAGGCCGAAGTGCTTTCTGAGGCGTGGGCAAGTTAGTTATGGATTCCTCAATTATTTCTTAGCATAAGGATGTCGGGGGTGAAAGGGCAATCTTCAGAAAAATGCTTACATTGAACGCTACAACAGAACTGTACGCTATGACTGGTTAAACTATAACAGCTTTGAATCAATCAACGAGGTTTAGGACTATGCAACAAAATGGCTGTGGAACTATAATCATGAACGGCCTATTACGGCCATTGGAGGAATAACACCGAAACAACAGCTTGCTCTATTGGCTCATTAACCTCTACTTCTAACTTCAGTTAATAATGGGGGATTACCCTTTGATTATCATATTCTTTTACTAAATTAAATTTATTATTGCAAGCTGTCTGCCGTTATGGTCTTCTGAGTATTTTTATATTTTCCCCGTATAATTTATAACTTATGAAATTTACTACCTTGCTGTTCCTGGCATTAATTCCATCAATAGCCGCTGCAGAGAATTTTCTAATCAATAGCAATAAGTTATTTAATTTTGCTGAGGAATCTTATCCTGAGTTTTTTAATCCTGCTGGAGTAGCAACCACTACCCTGGATGCATTTCTGGTTCGTTACTATCACAATACTGATACCTATATCGGTACTAGAAGCGAAGAAGTTTATGTCTATGGTGATAATTTTAATGGGTTGTTGAGGGTGGGAGTAATTGCCGACTACATTGAGTTAGAAGCCGATGGAGATGAATTATTAGCTCAATTTTTTGCCAATGTGCAAAGTAATGTTCAGGTTTCCGGGACAGGTGTCGTGATTTCTATTTTGTCAGATGATCTTAGTGGCAGCCGTCATCAGAGATTCATCATTGAATTAAAGTCAAAGCAAACTCTACTGATAGCTCACAATATAGATTTGGCGCCAAGAATTGATACGTTAGCAGTAAATGATCAAATTGAATTTTTTGGTGAATACGAATGGAATGATAAAGGTGGAGTCATCCACTGGACGCATCGTGATCCTGAAGAAATTCATGAGAATGGCTGGATTTTTCATAATAATATTATCTACCAATGATCTTGTATTGATAGTCGCAATATTAAAAAATTAGCCTTTTGCAATCACACCGATTCAAAAGCCAAAAGTCCGATGATCAGTATTTATAGCTGTAAGCCTAAGAAAAATATGACTCCCTGAATAGGCTCGAACCTGGGACCTGCGGATTAACAGTCCGCGAGCCTAACGTTATTTGCATATCAGCGCTATCGACCCGCAAGCGTTGTGGTTACGGCGCTATTACGCTGCAGGTATTATGCAATTGAATTTGTATTGATAAGCCTGTAGATAACCGGATAAACTGAGATGACTTGTAACAAGGTCACACGGTCACACTGCGTTAATAGTCTTACTGTAATCTATAAACAGACCGATTCATGTAACCAGATATTAATAATGATTTGAGGTCGCCATGCTAAACCCCAGAACTGTCAAAACGATTGAAGATGCCCGGTTGCTTGTGAATGAACGTAATCTGACGCATGTCAAGATCGGAATCTTTGATATCGATGGTATTCTGCGCGGTAAATATATCAGCAAGAGCAAGTTTCTGGCAGCACTCGAGAACGGGCTTGCCTTTTGTGATGTGGTGCTGGGGTGGGATTCGAAAGACCAGCTTTATGATAATACCGCTTATACGGGCTGGCATACCGGTTACCCGGATGCACCGGTACGTATCATTCCGGAAAGCTGTAGGGAAATCCCTTTTGAAGATAATATTCTGCTGTTTATTTGCGAGTTTGCCGGTGAGGCGGCGGCAATCTGTCCGCGCAATCTGTTGAAGCGGGTGATCGAAAATGCGCAGGAAATGGGGTTTGATCCCTTTGCCGCACTTGAATATGAGTTTTTTATGTTCAGGGAAACGCCTGAAAGTGTCCGTGAGAAAAACTTCAAAAATCTGCAAACGCTGTCGCAGGGCTGGTTCGGTTATTCGATGCTGCGCAATTCCGTGTACGCCGATCTTATGGATCAGATCCTGCAAATGGCTGAAATCATGGATTTCCCCATCGAAGGGTTGCACGATGAAACCGGGCCGGGTGTGCTCGAGGCGGCGATTGCGGTTGATCATGCCGAATATGCGGCGGACAAGGGCGCGCTGTTCAAAACTTTTATGAAAGTGCTGGCGCAGCGAAATGATTTAATGGCCACTTTTATGGCTAAATGGTCGATGGATTATCCCGGACAAAGTGGGCATATCCATTTATCGCTGCGTAACCGGAGCGATGGGCGCGCTTCGTTTTATGATCCTGACCGGGAATATTGCATGAGCGCAATCCAGCGTCACTTTCTGGCCGGACAGCAGCGCCTGATGCCGGAATTTTTATGTCTGATTGCGCCAACCATCAACAGTTACACCCGGTTGATACCCGGCGCCTGGGCGCCGACGGGCGCGACCTGTGGCGTGGAAAACAGAACCACGGCGTTGCGGGTTATCCCCGGCAGTGAGCAATCGCAGCGTATTGAATACCGTCTGGGTGCATCTGACGGTAATCCCTATATTACTTTGGCTGCAGCGCTGGCGTCCGGTCTTTACGGTATTGCCAATCAATGGGAGCCCGAACCACTGATAACGGGCAATGCCTACGATTATCAACCCCCTGAGCATTTGAAGTT
>DOOY01000303.1:0-2935 GCA_003514765.1 Nitrosomonas sp.
TGATCGCCTCTTTTCCCAAAAAGTGATCAATACGAAAGATTGATTCTTCCGGAAATACTGACTGCAATGCGATATTGAGTCCCCGTGCAGACGCCAGATCGCGGCCAAATGGTTTCTCGACAATAACTCGCGCCGTTTCTGTACAACCGGATTTCGCCAGTCCTTGTACAACCGTCTCGAACATGCTGGCAGGAATGGCGAGGTAGTAAAGCGGCCGTTTTGCGCCGTTGAGGACTTGCTTCAACTGGTCAAAAGTCGCGCTGTCCTGATAATCGCCGTCTACATAGCGTAGTTGCGCAGACAACTTGGCAAATGCATCTGCATCAAAATCACCGTTCTGTTCCAAGCTGTCGCGCGCGCGTTTACGTAGTTTGTCCAACGTCCAATCCGAACGCGCCACGCCAATAATCGGTATATCCAGATGATTGTGCTGGATCATGGCCTGTAATGCGGGGAATATTTTTTTGTAAGCCAGGTCACCGGTAGCTCCAAAAAAAACAAATGCATCGGAATGTGCTAACTCCATATTCCTTCTCCTTGTTTTTAGGTCTTTTTTTCTATGTGACCACCGAATTCATGTCGCATGGCGGACAATAGTTTGTTGGCAAAGTCAGCATCGCCTCGGGAGCTGAAGCGTTCATACAACGCGGCACTTAACACCGGAACCGGCACCGCTTCATCAATCGCCGCTTCAAGCGTCCATCGTCCTTCACCAGAATCAGATACCCTGCCAGAAAACTTGTCTAAATCCGGGTCAGACAATAACGCAGACGCAGTCAGGTCCAGCAACCATGAGCGAACCACGCTGCCACGACGCCAGACTTCTGCAATTTCCGCAAGATCCAGGTCATACTGGTAATATTGCGGGTTACGCAATGGTGTTGTTTCGGCGTCCATGTCATGGGTCCGTTTGCCGATATTTGCATTATGCAAAATATTCAGTCCTTCAGCGTATGCTGCCATCACGCCATACTCAATTCCGTTGTGGACCATTTTGACGAAATGGCCGGCTCCATGTGAACCGCAATGGAAATAGCCCTGTTCGGCTGTACTGATACCTGATTGCCGCCCTGGTGTTGGTGGGGCTGAGTCAATTCCGGGGCATAATGTGGTGAAGATCGGGGTAAGTTGCTGCACAATTGATTTTTCACCACCAATCATCAGACAGTAACCATGCTCAAGACCTTTTATTCCGCCACTTGTGCCGACATCCAGATAATGAATGCCCTGTTGTTTCAATTCATTACCTCGTCGAATGTCATCATGATAATGCGAGTTTCCGCCATCGATAACGATATCGCCTTCTTCGAGGAGCGGTATTAACTGCGCCAGTAACCGATCAACCAACACAGCAGGTATCATTAACCAGATTTTTCGCGGTTTGGCCAACCGGTTGACCATGTCTTCAAGCGAAGTTGTAGCAATTACACCTTGTAATGCGAGTTTTTGAACAGCGTCTGTATTGACATCATAAACAACACATTCATGGCTGTCCTGCGTCAAACGACGAACCATATTCGAGCCCATCCGTCCTAAACCTATCATGCCGATCTGCATTGAGATCTCCTTGTTTTAATCAAGAAAAATGAAATAATTGCTATCAATCTTACATCTATCTTGTAGAGAAGTTTTTTATGTCAGCGTTCCATCAGCCGAGAATCTCCCGTGAAGATATCGACATTGCTGTCTTTGCTACAGCCGGAGGCAGCTCATTCAGCTTATTGATGATTCCGCTCCCAAGCGCTGTTTCATCGGTCAGAAAAGCTACAGTCAATCATTCGATAACATCGGCAATCCACCTGCGCCCTTTTTTTTCTTACATAACCCGGTCTTTTTTTTTGCTGTCGGTTATAGAAGATTCCTATATACGCAGTGATCTTTATATGACTTGTTGAGTAGTTGCTTTTTAACAGTATTTTTATTCTGAAATCAGCACTTCATATTCAGTGTTTTCCCATTTTCCTTGATTCAACCAATAGAAAGTAAACTGAACAGTTCCACCAGCCTCAAGTTTTGCAATCGGAAGCTCTGCCACGTGTACATCAAGCCCCGTATCCCTGGTATCTATTTCCTGAACATTTCTCCATGAATTGATACCCCAATGCACCCGAGCTGGCGCCCTGAGCGCAATGGTCAGAGCGTTGCCTGCATGCACATTTCGCGGGTGATATCGCGGCCCCCAAAGATCATGGGTAATTTCTGGGCGTATTCCCTGATAGCGGCTCCAAGTAGCAACGGGTCGGTCGACCGGGTAGCCGAGCGCACGACTGTAACACAGCTTGATAAATTCGCTATGCGCCCAAACAAGAGGCATGGCTGAGCCACTCGGTTTACCTGGACTCAGATGACACTCAGGGATGGGTGCGCTATCCCAGACTTGTTCGGGAAGGAGTCCGCCAGTGCCGGTCATGGCCGCCATGGCTTTAAGATAGGAAAGCGGATCCTCTCCCGCCAGAAGCGCATAATGACCCCGTTCACCTGTCAGAAGTGGCCATCCTCGTCCAATACCGGTGCCATTGAATGCGCTACCATCTTCATGTTCGCCATAGCCGTCCCCATTGTAACGGTGCCATACAGGACCGTTTGGGGTATCGGTTTTAAGTAGTCGGTCCACGACTTTCAGGCTGTCGATAATGCGGAAATCATCTGCCCGGCGCAGACCGTAACGAACCAGTTGCAGAAAGTCAGTTGCGATTTGTTCATCGGCTGGTAGGCCCGGATCACATGCGCGGTTTTTAATCAGGATATGCTCTGACTGGGTCCCTTCATGCACTAGCACATCGTCTGGAGCAATACGGATGTAATACCCTGCGACTCCCAGCTTCCGGGCTAGAGATGTATCCGTTACAAGTGTCCATTCTTCAAGTCGAGCATTCCAGTTATCTGCGAGCAGCAACGCAAACTCTTTTGCTTCTCCATCGAGAAAAGTACTACC
>DOOY01000303.1:3047-4335 GCA_003514765.1 Nitrosomonas sp.
TCAACAAGTGCCGCAATGGCCACTGAGAGTGTGAAAGTATTGACACCGGAATCTTCTTCCCATCTGTCCTGACCGGTTACCGGGCCCTCGCGAGCAATGAAACGTAATGCCCGCGTCACCATATCCGTACATGGGATGTCGACTAAGCCGTTGCATTCGCGTAACGCGGAAGCCAAAAGTACTGGAAAGGCAGCTTCGTCAAGCTGAATTCCTTGCCAGAATGCGTCTCCCCCAAGCCACTGATTTTGCAACCAGTGCCCGTCCGCTTGCTGTGTGGCAATCAGGTAACGCAACACATTACGCGCATCTCCAACAGAACCCATCGCAACCAGTGCGCCCGCGGTTTCAACCAGGTCGCGACACCATACCAAATGATAACCGCCGCGGCTTTGACTGTCCTCACCCCAGGGGATGGCAAGGCTGGCCACCATGGCACCGCAAAAGGTACGATCCTCATGAACTTTGAGAACGATACTGGAAAGGGCAAGTTTTTGCTGGAGATCATGAGGTAAATCAGGAAGGTGACAATTTTTGAACCATGCTTCCCAAGCACAACATTGCGCATCCCAGGTTCTTGAGAAACCCTCAAATAACGTCGACATAGCTAATGTCGCTGCTGATCCCATGCTTGTTCCGAAACCGAGAGCGAGTGTTGCTTGATTTGGCAATTCACCCATCAAGGCGACAGAGCCTGGTCCTGCGCTATCATATTCCCATGTCATGCGTCCGTGTCGATTGAAATCCTGCCAACCGTCGCTTTCACCAATGCAGCCGACCGAACATCGTTTCCACGCATCGACACCTGTTTCCAGGTTCGCCATTAATGCTAAACTAAAAGGCCCCTGCATCGCCCACAGAATTTTTCGACCATTGTGTTCACTAAAAAAAGCCTGATTGTTTTCCGTATCACCGCCCAGACGTGACGACAACAGCGCATAAGGGCGCAGATCCGCATCACCCTCCAACTGACAGTGTAGTAGAAGCACATCCCGACGTTGCGATGGACAAATTTTCAAAGTAAAGGTAAAACGCGGATGTCGATGTACAATTTCGACAGCCGGTACATACGGTTTAGGCAGGTTAACTCGATAATTTCCGAGACGGCGAAGTTCTACCCAGAACCCCTTGTCATCAGCAATGATAAAGCCAAGATCCCTGATTTGAGGAATGTCAATACGAGGATAATAAACTTCGGTAACGATGCCTTCAGCGGCAGTAAACCAAAGCCGTGAAGATCCCAGGCTAGTACCGACAATATCCTTTCCAGCAGGAGCCCAGGTAGAATGGG
>DOOY01000296.1 GCA_003514765.1 Nitrosomonas sp.
CAGATAAAGGTCTTATCCCCATGCCGGCAGCTGAACGTGCCTACTTTGTTGAAAACATCAGGCAGTTACGTGCAAACATGTTTGTCGACAGTGATTAACGGCTTGGATTTAATTGGTTGATGTACTGTTTCTGCGTCATCAGCTCCGACTTAAATTTTTATGGAAATACTCACCCTTGTACTGATACTGGCGTTTTTGACTGCGGCGAGTTTTTACCTGGGTCGCCGGCGCGCATTAGCAGTGTCCGGTGGTGATATCCGGACGCTCAATTCATTACCCAGTTACTACGGTTACTATGCGGCGCTCTGGTGCGGTATTCCGGCAATATTCATTTTCATTTTTTGGCAGTTTTTTGAATCAACACTTATCACCTATATTGTCGTTTCGAGTCTTCCTGAAGCTGTAGCCTCGCTGCCAGAGCAACAACTTAATCTCGTCCTCAACGAAATTCGCAACCTGGTCAACAAAAACATTATCGCCGGTCAATCTTCTCCGGAAATTCTGGCAGCGGCTGATCATTACCGTGAAGTGCAACAAATCAGTCATTCGGCTTTATTTGTGGTGGCGATGGCACTGAGCATGGGTGGCGCCACCTACGCGTGGTCCAAAATTCATGTGCAACAAAGAGCGCGCAACAAGGTTGAGCGCATCATTTTGGCATTTCTGATTGTCTGCTCCACTATTGCGATCTTTACGACGCTGGGCATCGTGCTGTCTGTGTTATTTGAAGCCATACGGTTCTTTCAGTCGGTACCCATTACGGATTTTTTGTTCGGTCTGGAGTGGAGTCCTCAAACAGCCATTCGCTCCGACCAGGTAGGTTCATCCGGTGCTTTTGGCGCTATCCCGCTGTTTACCGGCACGATGCTGGTATCGGCCATAGCCATGTTTGTCGCAGTGCCGGTCGGTCTGATGACGGCCATTTATTTGTCGGAGTATGCGTCGCCGCGTGTTCGGTCTCTGAGCAAACCTTTGCTGGAAATTCTGGCGGGTGTCCCAACGGTGGTATACGGGTTTTTCGCAGCACTCACCGTGGCGCCGCTTATTCGGGGCTGGGGTGAAACGCTGGGGCTGAGTGTTTCGTCAGAAAGCGCTCTGGCTGCGGGTGTGGTCATGGGCATTATGATTATTCCGTTCGTATCGTCGCTTTCCGATGATGTCATTAACGCTGTGCCGCAGTCATTGCGTGACGGTGCGTATGCTTTGGGAGCAATGCAATCGGAAACTATAAAAAAAGTCATTATTCCGGCAGCGCTGCCCGGGATTGTCGGCGGGATTTTGTTAGCTGTTTCGCGTGCTATTGGTGAAACCATGATCGTGGTTATGACGGCGGGACTGGCTGCCAATCTGACCGCGAATCCGTTGGAATCGGTAACCACGGTTACCGTGCAAATTGTGACCTTGCTGGTTGGCGATCAGGAGTTCGACAGCCCGAAAACACTTGCAGCATTTGCACTCGGACTGGTGCTTTTCACTGTGACTTTAACGCTCAATGTGATTGCTTTGTATGTAGTGAGAAAATATCGTGAACAATATGAATAAATTACCTGCGGACAAGCCGGTAGCGATTGATCTGGTCAATGCCAGCCTGGCTAAACGGCATGCTTCTGAGAAATTATTTCAGCGTCTTGGCCTGTTGTCCCTGTTGATGGGATTGACGTTTCTTTTCATATTATTTTTCAGCATTATATCGAAGGGTTACACCGCTTTTCAGCAGACATTTATACAGCTGGAAATCGATTTCGATGCACAATCGCTTGGCGTGGAGGCAACCAGCGTCCCTGAAATACTCTCATCTGCCGATTATGGCGGATTGGTTAAAAAAAGTATGCGAGAGATGTTTCCCGAAGCTGACAGCCGCCGGGAGAAACGGCTTTTATATGATCTCGTCAGCTCCGGTGCGGCTTATCAATTGAGAAGCATGGTCATGGATGATCCTGCTCTGATTGATCAAATCCGTCAGGTATGGGTGCCGGCGGGCGATGATGTGGATATGCTCATCAAGGAGCATATGAAACGCGAGGTGCCTGAGGCACAGCGCCGCCTGCGGGATATGCAGATCACATGGCTTGACCGGTTACAAGCCGAAGAAAAAATGTCGCTTAAATTCAATACCGCATTTTTTACCAACGGTGATTCCCGCGAACCGGAACTGGCCGGAATATGGGGCGCTTTGATGGGCTCGCTGCTGACATTGGCAGTGACGCTTGTTTTGTCGTTTCCTGTGGGTGTTGCCACGGCCGTTTATCTGGAAGAGTTTGCGCCGAAAAACAAATGGACTGATTTTATCGAAGTCAATATCAACAATCTTGCCGCTGTCCCGTCCATTGTCTTTGGCTTGCTGGGTCTGGCCGTATTTATCAACTTCATGAGTTTCCCGCGTTCAGCGCCGCTGGTTGGCGGGCTGGTGTTAACTTTGATGACGCTGCCCACAATTATCATCGCCAGCCGTGCGGCGCTGAAATCCGTACCCCCTTCCATACGCGAAGCAGCGCTGGGTATCGGCGCTTCGAAAATGCAAACAGTTTTTTTTCACGTTTTGCCGCTTGCCTTACCTGGCATGCTCACAGGAACGATCATCGGTATGGCGCAGGCGCTTGGCGAAACCGCGCCTTTGTTGATGATTGGCATGGTAGCGTTCATCGTTGATGTGCCGTCGAATGTGTTTGATCCGGCTACAGTGTTGCCGGTACAGATTTTTCTGTGGGCGGATAGTCCGGAGCGGGCTTTTGTTGAACGTACATCGGCGGCCATTATGGTATTGCTGGCGTTTCTAATCGCCATGAATGCATTGGCGGTGATGTTGCGTAAGAAATTCGAACGCCGATGGTAATTGCGCTTAAATCAGGAGGATTTGTTATGTCGATTGTTTTTGAAAGGCAATGGGGTGATCGTAATGAACGCCGCAAAGGAGAACGAAGAAACCACATCAAAAAAACAGCTGTGCCAACCGCAACGGCAACTGTTCCGCGTGGCAACAGACAAACGGTTGGCGTGGTTTCTGTTGACGATCCCCGCATAAAATGCAGTGATGTCAATGTTTATTATGACGATAAGCACGCTATCAAACATGTGTCGCTCGATATCGGGCGGCATGAAATTATTGCCATGATTGGTCCTTCGGGGTGTGGAAAGTCTACTTTTCTGCGTTGCTTGAATCGTATGAATGACACCATAGACAACTGCCGTGTTACCGGAGAAATTGTCATGGATGAACAGAATATAAATGATAAATCGATTGATGTGGTGCCACTGCGTGCACGCGTGGGTATGGTTTTCCAAAAACCCAATCCTTTTCCGAAATCGATATACGAGAATATCGCTTTTGGGCCCCGCATTCATGGCCTTGCGAAAGATAAAACTGATTTGCAGGAAATTGTGGTCACAAGTCTGCAAAAAGCAGGCCTCTGGAATGAAATCAAAGACAGGCTCGATCAGCCGGGAACGAGCCTGTCCGGTGGGCAACAGCAGCGCTTGTGTATTGCGCGCGCAATTGCGGTCAACCCCGAAGTCATTCTGATGGACGAACCCTGTTCGGCACTGGACCCGATTGCGACAGCAGTCATTGAGAATTTAATGAATGAGTTATGTGCGGATTATTCGATTGTCATTGTGACGCATTCCATGCAGCAGGCGGCGCGTGTGTCGCATCGTACCGCGTATTTTCATCTCGGCGATTTAATTGAGGTCGGTAAAACCGAACAACTGTTTACAAGACCGCTGCATCAACTGACCGAAGATTACATAACCGGCCGTTTTGGCTAACCGTCATTAAAATTGTAATTGAGGTAGTTTTTCAGCAGCCTGTCAGGTACTAAAAAGAAAACCAAGGAGTATTACATGTCAACCTCACTCGAAGGTCATACCCTTCGGCATTTTGATGGCGAGTTATATCAGCTTCACATTGAGTTGTTGCGTATGGCAAGAATCGTTTTCAGCCAGCTGCAGATGGCGCTGGATTCTTTTCAGCGTCAAGATCCAGAAGATG
>DOOY01000022.1 GCA_003514765.1 Nitrosomonas sp.
ATTCGGGATGCGCGTTCAGGCCGGTGCCGACAGCGGTGCCGCCGAGTGCAAGTTCATATAGATGAGGCAGGGTGGCTTTGACATGCTGCAGTCCATGATCGAGTTGCGCGACATAGCCGGAAAATTCCTGCCCGAGTGTGAGCGGCGTGGCATCCTGCAAATGTGTGCGGCCGATTTTGACGATGCCGGAGAAGGCTTCTGCCTTCCTGCCCATCGTATCGCGCAGCAGTTGAATGGCGGGTATGAGCTGGTGGTGGATGCTCTGTGCGGCAGCCACATGCATTGCTGTCGGGAATACGTCATTGGAAGACTGGCCTTTATTGACATCATCATTGGGATGAATCTTGCGGTCGCTGCCGCGTCCGCCACCGAGCAATTCTGAGGCACGATTGGCCAGTACTTCATTCATATTCATGTTGGTCTGCGTGCCTGAACCCGTTTGCCAGATGACCAGCGGAAACTCATCATCATGCTGGCCGCTGATGACCTCATCCGCCGCCTGTATAATGGCGGCGGTGGAAGCAGCATTCAGTAAATCGAGATTGTGATTGACGGTGGCGGCTGAACGTTTGACTTGCGCCAGCGCATGAATGAATGTGGCGGGCATCTGTTCACCGGATATTTTAAAGTTTTCCAGCGAACGCTGTGTCTGCGCGCCCCACAATGCGGATTCGGGTACTTGTACTACGCCCATGGCATCGCGTTCTTCACGGTAACTCATGAAATACCTCCTATACAGCCATCAGTATGTTTGATACGCCAGCCGTCAATTTAGTCGCGGTTTATTCCCAGTTCAAAGCACCGCCCGTTTGATACTCGGTGACACGTGTTTCAAAGAAATTCTTTTCTTTCTTCAGGTCGATCATTTCGGACATCCACGGGAACGGATTGTTGGCGTCCGGATAAAGCACGTCAAGACCGATCTGTTGACAGCGGCGGTTGGCGATATAACGCAGGTATTCCTTGAACATCGGCGCGTTCATGCCGAGCACGCCGCGCGGCATGGTGTCTTCCGCATAACGGTATTCCAGGGTAACGGCCTTGCGCATTAAAGCAACAATTTCCTCGCGGAAAGTTTTTGTCCAGAGAGAAGGGTTTTCCATTTTGATCTGGTTGATGACATCAATGCCGAAGTTGCAGTGCATCGATTCGTCGCGCAGAATGTACTGGTATTGTTCCGCCGATCCGGTCATTTTGTTCTGTCGTCCCAGTGCCAGAATCTGCGTAAAGCCGACATAAAAAAACATGCCTTCCATGATACAGGCGAATACGATCAGGCTTTTGAGCAGTTGCTGGTCGGTTTCCAGGGTGCCGGTTTTGAAGTTCGGGTCGGTTAACGTATCGATGAACGGAATCAGGAATTCGTCCTTGTCGCGGATTGATTCGATCTCATGGTAGGCATTGAAGATTTCGCCTTCATCCAGACCCAGCGATTCGACAATATATTGGTATGCATGCGTATGAATCGCTTCTTCAAACGCTTGGCGAAGCAGGTACTGACGGCATTCGGGATTGGTGATATGACGGTAAGTGCCGAGCACAATGTTATTGGCGGCCAGTGAGTCTGCAGTGACAAAGAAACCCAGATTGCGCTTGACTAAACGGCGTTCGTCCTCGGTCAATCCGTTAGGATCTCTCCACAATGCGATATCGCGGCTCATATTGATTTCCTGCGGCATCCAGTGATTGGCGCAGGCGGCAAGGTATTTGTCCCAGGCCCATTTATATTTGAAAGGCACCAGTTGATTGACATCCGCGCTGCAGTTGATGATTTTTTTGTCCTCGACGGATACCCGCCGTTGCGCGCTGCCCGCTACTGGTTGCGCATCGGGCTGTTCATCGTCTGATAAGGCAACTGTGTCAACCGTCCGGTGGGCAAACGCTTCGGGATTGTCCCGGCTTTCATCGGATTGCATCAGGCTCTTGTGTAAAGTGGATGCGGGACTCATAGGGTTTGTAGCGTTTGTAGGTTTTGCGGGTTGTGTCGGTTCATCTTCAAATGTCAGCATGTGATTACTCCTTTTCGTAATGGCTGGATGTGCAGTTAGGCCGGATTGATTCAACAGATTTATTGACAGGACTCGCAGTTCTCATCATCAATAGCGCAGTACTTGATATCTGCCGCCGTTTCCTTATTGTTGTCACTGGAAATGCCGCCATGCGCGGGCACGGCGTTGAGCGAGCCCGCCTGAACAGTGGATTTTTCCGCTGCCGTCGCGCCCATGGAACGTAAATAGTAAGTTGTTTTAAGGCCACGCAGCCAGGCCAGTTTGTAGGTTTCATCGAGTTTTTTACCGGAGACGCCCGCAATATAAATATTCAGCGATTGTGACTGGTCAATCCATTTTTGCCGCCGTGCAGCCGCCTCAATGAGCCAGACCGGATCCATTTCAAACGCGGTGGCGTAAAGTGTGCGGATGTCATCCGGAATACGGTCGATTTTACTGATTGCGCCGTCGAAATATTTGAGGTCTGAGATCATTACTTCATCCCACAGATTGCGCTGCTTCAGATCGTTGACCAGCGATTTGTTGGCGATGGTGAATTCGCCCGACAGATTGGATTTGACATACAGATTTTGATAAGTCGGCTCGATGCTGGCTGATACGCCGATAATGTTGGAAATCGTTGCGGTCGGCGCGATAGCCAGGCAGTTGGAGTTACGCATGCCGTATTTTTTAATCTGTTTGCGCAAGGCATCCCAGTCCAGTGTGGTGGACAGGTCCGCTTCGACATAGCCGCCGCGTTCTTCCTGCAACAGATTAAGCGATTCATGCGGCAGCACGCCTCTGTCCCACAGACTGCCTTTGTAAGAACTGTAACTGCCGCGTTCTTTGGCAAGCTCGCAGGAAGCCGAGTAGGCTTCGTAGGCGACGCGTTCCATGGAACGGTCTGCAAATTCGACGGCTTCAGCAGAAGAGTAGGGAATGCCCAGGCGGTGCAGGCAGTCCTGAAAACCCATGATGCCCATGCCGACGGGGCGGTGCCGCAGATTGGCGTTCCGGGCTTTGGGGACGGCATAGAAATTAATGTCCACGACATTGTCAAGCATGCGCATTGCGGTACGGATAGTGCGTTTCAATTTGTCCTTATCCAGTTCGCCATTGTTCAGATGCGCAACCAGATTGACAGACCCCAGGTTGCAAACGGCAATTTCCTTTTCATTGGTGTTGAGCGTGATTTCCGTGCATAGATTCGAGCTGTGCACGACACCGACATGATTTTGCGGCGAACGTATGTTGCAAGGGTCTTTGAAAGTGATCCAGGGGTGGCCTGTTTCAAACAGCATACTGAGCATTTTGCGCCACAGTTGCACTGCGGGAATTCTTTTGAATAACGCCAGTTCGCCACGGGCTGTTTTTTCCTCATAAGCCAGATACGCCTGTTCGAATTCACGGCCGAATTTTTCATGCAGATCCGGTACATCGGAGGGTGAGAACAGCGTCCATTCACCGCCTTCCATGACCCGCTTCATGAACAGGTCGGGAATCCAGGTGGCGGTGTTCATGTCGTGCGTGCGGCGGCGGTCATCACCGGTGTTTTTGCGCAATTCCAGGAATTCCTCGATGTCCAAATGCCAGCACTCCAGATAAGCGCAAACAGCGCCTTTGCGTTTGCCACCCTGATTTACGGCGACAGCGGTATCTGACACCACTTTGAGAAAGGGCACCACACCTTGCGATTTGCCGTTGGTTCCCTTGATACGCGCACCCATGGCGCGCACTGCGGTCCAGTCGTTACCGAGGCCGCCTGCATATTTGGCGAGCAGGGCGTTTTCCTTGATTGCTTCATAAATGCCGTCGAGATCGTCGGAGACGGTGGTGAGATAGCAAGAAGACAATTGTGAGCGGCAGGTGCCGGAATTAAACAGTGTTGGCGTCGAACTCATAAAATCGAAACTGGACAGCACATGATAGAACTCGATGGCGCGGGTTTCACGATCAATTTCATTGAGTGCCAGGCCCATGGCGACGCGCATGAAGAACGCCTGCGGCAATTCGATGCGCTTTTCCTTAATATGCAGGAAATAGCGGTCGTATAGCGTTTGCAGTCCGAGATAGTCAAATTGCAGATCGCGGTCAGCCTGCAAGGCTTCGGACAGTTTTGCGAGATCAAACTGCGCAAGCCGTTCATCAAGCAAACCGGCTTCGATGCCTTGCTTGATAAATGCCGGAAAGTATTCCGCATATTGCGTATGCATGGCCTGATGCGATACTTCCTCACCGAGCACTTCGGCGCGAATGTTGTTGAGCAGCAGGCGCGCTGTGACGTACCCGTAGGCGGGTTCTTTTTCAATCAGCACGCGCGCTGACATAATCGCGGATTTTCTGACTTCTTCCTGCGTGACGCCGTCATATAATTCGCGCAACGTGGCTTTGAGAATCGGGGCGGGATTGACTGCGTCGCCCAGGTCTGCGCAGGATGATTCGATTAAAGCGGTTAACCGGGCAGTATCGAGCGGCACGCGTTGTCCGTTATCGATCACATAAAGTATGTCTTCTTGTGCTTTGGCTGTATTTTTTTCCTTCAAGCGGGCGCGCTCGCGGGCGCGCTCTTCACGGTACAGTACATAAGCGCGCGCCACGTCATGCTCGCCAGAGCGCATCAGCGCGAGTTCAACCTGATCCTGGATATCCTCGATGTGAAAAGTGCCGCTCTCAGGTTTACGGCGCAACAGGGCGTTGACGACATCCTGGGTCAGGCGGGCCACAAGCTCACGAACGCGAACCGATGCGGCGCCCTGTCCGCCATCAACAGCAATAAATGCTTTGGTCATCGCCACTGAAATTTTGACCGGTTCGAATGCAACGACTGCACCGTTGCGGCGAATAATCTTATAGTGTGAAAATTGTTTGTGATCGGTCTGGGCATCTGAAAAAGCGTTATTTTCAGAAATGGGCTTTTGGTTTGAAGTTTCAGTGACTAGCTGCATGGTTTTCGACTCTCCCTGATTCATTGGTGTGATATAAAGCGCCATGATTCCAATGCGTTATTCGGAAAATATCAAGCTGAATCTAAAAATCCAAATAACGGATATAACCACTATATATAGTATTCAGTTACATTTAGTGCGTAACTGGTAGTGTATATTAAAGTTTACTGATAACGAATGTCAACCTAAAGTTGAAAAAAATATCAAACTAAAGTTGATAAAGTTAAGCCTGATAAAACTGATAAAGTTATCAAGTTAAAGTTGTCGAGTCAGAGAAACAATTTTGCCGTCCGAATCATTCATACATAGTATTTGCGAGTAACAATAAGCTTGCTGAAAACCTGTTGTGCCTGAATCATCCGAATATTGGAGAGCGCCCGATTAACTAAAAATATGTTATTAATAGATGTTTGGCGATAGCATGCTTACAAAGGAAATATATGTACCCCGACCAATGGCACCTGCTTAAAAGCAGACGCTTTTTGCCACTTTTCTTAACCCAGTTTCTGGGCGCGTTTAATGACAATGTATTTAAAAATGCGCTGGTGATTCTGATTACCTACACTCTGGTCGAGGCACTACTGCTGAGTCCGCAAATCATGATAACCGTGGCGGCCGGTATTTTTATTTTGCCGTTTTTTTTGTTTTCAGCGATTGCCGGACAAATTGCGGATAAATATGATAAAGCGCGTTTGATACGTATTATTAAAGCGATTGAAATTATTTTGATGCTGGGCGCTGCACTGGGTTTTTATTTGCAGCAGACCTGGCTGTTGATGTCGATTTTGTTTTTGATGGGTACGCAATCGGCTTTCTTCGGTCCGATCAAATACGGTATCTTGCCCGATCAGCTGCAGGAAAACGAACTGATAGGCGGCAATGCGCTCATCGACAGCAGTACATTTGTTTCCATCCTGCTTGGCACCATTTGCGGCGGTTTGTTGATTATGGCGGAAAACGGCGCGTTTATTATTTCAGGCATCGTGATTGTTGTCGCAATTCTGGGTCTGATCAGCAGCTTATCGATTCCGTCCACCCAATCTGCGGATGCCGCCCTTAAAATTCGCTATCATTTTTTGCATGAAACACACGTCATCATTCAGCAGGTGCGCCAGCATCCGGTCATTTTTCGTTCTATTCTGGGAATTTCCTGGTTCTGGTTGTTTGGCGC
>DOOY01000328.1 GCA_003514765.1 Nitrosomonas sp.
GACTTTGATTGAGTCGTGAGATTAGACTATGCCCTGATTAAGATTATTAACTCTAAATAAAGCAATCGAGTTTGATACACTTTTAGTCGGCTATTTCGCAACCAATAGAGAAAAGGTGTCACCCATTATTTGCCTGCCCCTGTCAATAGAGCAAATAATACCCTGCTGTTAAACAGCATAAAAGGCAAAATGCCCATCGTCGTTACGAACATCGCACCCGTGATATCATCGTCTTTGGCATCAGAAGCAAAATGTTCCGCACCAGTCACCCATCTGGATTAAGGCAAAGATTTTACTTTGTATCCCAGCCCTTGGTATCTCGGTACCCCACATAATCTTCGGTGCCAAACCATGTCCAAAATATTATTCACAGAATCTATGGCTCAACTTTCACTGTCCAGACCCTATATAGCTCACGGCTTGGGCGAAACGTAATTCTCGCAAGCTTCCGAGCGACTGCCCGGATGGCAATAATGCCATTTGTCTTGGCTTTTTTTCGCTCATAGAAGCGTTGGGCCAGTGGCTCAAAGCGCACCGAGAAATGCGCTGCTTCAGAAAAAGCCCAGGAGAGATATTTGTGCCTGCTTTGGCGTTGCCTTTTCATTTCTTTTTTAATGGCAGCATACACTGTCAATCCCGCATTGGTCGCCTGAAGTGTGTAACCATCCAATAATGATGGCTTAAAGTCTGGCTTGCGTAATGTGTCTGATTTAATCCGAATTCCCGCTGAGCGCCATATCTGACTTTGCACGCTAATCAATTGGGCGCTGGCCGATCTGACCAGAGAAAGTCTGCGTCGAAGCAGGTCTCTGATCGCGCGTTGTGCTTTGGGATAAATGTAGCCCGTTGGCAAAACACCCAGTCACATTAGGTGCGCGAGGTGAGAAGCATCATGATAGTCACCGCTGTATTTTAGACCATCGTATTGCTTGACTGCCGCTGTGTTGACGAGCTGCATATTGTATCTATGCTCTTGCAGGCCATCGACCAGCCAGTACCAGTTAAACGTGGATTCCACTGCGACACCTTGCAATGTTTCCTGATAAGCGGATAACACTCTCAATGTCTGAGATAAATCATTGCGTAACCGCTTTTCAAACACTCGTTTGTCCTCTTCATCTATCACAACCACTACATGATTATTTGAATGTAAATCAATTCCGCAGTAATGTTGCATGTCCGTCTCCTCATCGTTGTCAGAGCAGCCAGTTTACCAACTGACTGCGAGGAGGCTGGCTAGAGGATTACCAGGTCTTGAAAAGCAACACCCAAATTTTTCGTTCCACTCAACCAGCCAGAGTAGGGTGTATGTCACTGTGTCATGCAGAAGCGCTGTAACTAAAATTCTAGCGGGATGTTCAGGTCCATAATCAAGAATTCCTGTTTTTGCGATCAATAGCCTCAAAATAGTTGGATGCAATTAATATCTGGCAATAGGTACGAATCACTCATTCATTACGACTACAACTATGGTCTAATACTTGCGATGACCTGGTTGATTTGATGAAGCGTCATAGAGTTAAGAGCCGCAGAATCGGTGCTGGCCGTTTTCCGAGTCGACAACTTTACACGAAATATGGACTCTACAGGGTTCCAACAACGGCCGGCTGAAAACAGCGCATGCCTCGGTGTGAAGAACATCGGGAAGCCGTGTGCGGTAGTAGCGCATGCACGGTTTAATGAGGAAGGGTTGGTGAAGTCAACTATGGAGTGGCTCTGAGGCACCGCCGAACGAAAGGGGCGGAAACAGATAGGCGGTTCCTAATGGTGATTGAAAGCCAGTTCTTTACTCTACCTTTATGACCTTAATAGTAAAAGACTTCGTTTATATGGGATGCATTATTTTGACTGGGGGGCTATCGCGCGTTGTTACATGGAACAAAACCAAGCCTGGATAGTCAAAATTGAAACCAACTGACAAAATCAATATGGAGGAATATCATGAGCTCTTATACAGCCGGATTATCGATTAAGCACTTATTCATATATGCATCCACATCTGTCCTTCTTATAGCCAGTACAGATGCGTTATCCTATGGCGGTGGCGGTTATACAGCGAACCCCGCCTATGCTGCGGAACCCGATCAGGCTGTGTATTTTATTGAACCCAAAAACAATGCCACTGTTGACCAGGAATTCACTGTTAAAATGGGTATCAGAGGCATGGCGATCAAACCTGCTGGAGATATGACACCCAACACTGGGCATCATCATTTGCTGGTTAATGAAGCTCCAATTAGAACAAACGAAGTCATTCCCAATTCTCCTACGCATTTGCATTTTGGCAAAGGACAAACTGAAACCACACTAACACTTCCTTCAGGAAAACATAGATTAACGCTGCAATTTGCTGATGGCGCACATCAGTCATATGGCTTCGTCATGCGACAAAGTATTACCGTACATGTCAAATAAAACATAACCAAAAATTGTCGTCATAATTTTCCTTTAATCATTACCAGTTGTTTTTATTCGCGATGCAATGACTGACATCTGCATTTGATTACCGAAAAGTAAGTAATGTACCCCCAGATTTTTCACGTTATTATTGGCGTTTGGAGATAGAACAAATTAGTTTTGGAGGAAATAGAGGTCTTAAAACAGGTCATCTATTAGCCGTCCTGAGTCAATAACCCGAACGAAATTCTCGCCTTTCAGCAATCATTAATTCTCAAAACACCATTGCTAAACTGTTTTTGCTGAAATCCTCGCATCAAGAGGTCTTGCAATACAACGTTAAGTATAGACGAGACTCATAAATGGAAGATGTTTAAGGGTATGAACTGCTGGGATACTTGCCACGTTGCAAGTCACCTGGGCAATCAAGTT
>DOOY01000100.1 GCA_003514765.1 Nitrosomonas sp.
GTTTTTATCTGGTATTAAGTTTATAGTCTTTCGATGTTTGAAGGACAAAAGAGCTGTTTAACACAAATTAATTCGTCATAAATATTATCAAATATAGGAGATTTTAAATATGAAATACTCTTTGTTTATAGCTGCTTTATTAGCAATGTTTTTAGTAGGCTGTGGTGATCCAAAACCAGGCCAATATCCTCCTGGATTTATGGATGATCGCGAAGGAATGCCAGACTAAAGCCTTTTTAGGCTTTAGTTAAGCAAAAAAACCGCCCTTCAAGGGCGGTTTTTTTATGAAATATAATCCGGTCTTCTTTTTTAATGTCAATATTGCATCCAAATAATGGGTAGTATATTGTTCTTAAAAGATTTATACTTGTAACGGCTGCAGGGGTATATCGATTTTAATTGAATCTTTCAGACGAGATGATACGGCCAGGATACTTGTATACTGAATTAAAATAGATATATACTGCTTCGCTTTAACGAACTTTTAATATATTTTTACAAGGAAAATTTAATAATGAAACAAACTCTTTTAGTTCTGGTGTTAGCATCTTTCTTTTTAGCGGCATGTGGTGGCAGACCGGGACAGGCATTGCCTGAACAAGAACGTGAGAATTTTGAACGAATTATTCAAGAAGAAGCTGAGAAAAATAAATAACAATTAGCTTCCGATCAAATTACAAAATCAAGCATAAAAAAACCGCCTTTAGGCGGTTTTTTTATGCTTGAACGATTTTTCTGCCAAATCCACTGTTATATTGCATATTTTGGCTTAATAAGTAGCGCAGCAAAATACATCGCCTGATACAAAGACTCAACCGGGCTTATTTAAGCTGTTCATGCAATAATTTCAGAATGCCGTTCGCTACCGTCTGGCTAACCGGTGTATTGTCTTCATTCAATATAGAGACTTTACTGGTACTGGTACCCGTTTCTTTGACCAGAATATGATATCTGGCAGCCTTTGCATCCGCATTATCTTTGTTTCTCCAGAACATGATTCCTGACAAAATACCTTCGTCATCACCTTTTTTCTGACTGTCAGTATCCGGATTAACATATCGCACAAAGTAAATACCGTCTATACGGTTACGATCCTCAACCGTAAAACCAATGCGATCCAGCGCCAGCCCGACACGCCGCCACGACCGGTCAAATGCCTCATTGACAACCAGAGTGTCACCGCTTTCTCTATCTATATACGCTCTTTCCTGTACGCTGCCGCTGTTGGCGGCCAGTTCAATTCGGGCACGCTCTTCTTCTACACCGAAACGCATCATCAAACGTGATAACATTTCCGCTTCCAGGTCCGGGTCGGCTGGACGTGGTTGCCAGATCGTGCGATTCGCACCGCCTGTTTCCAGGACCTCGTCCATACCGCGGTGACTGATATAGACTTCTGTCGTGCCCATCTCGGTGCGTTCGAGCCGGGTACGAAATTTATCGCGCTCTGCTGTCGAATAAATGCTATCCAGAACTGTGGAAAGAATACTTCGAATAAAATCCTGCGGTATTTTGGCACGGTTTTCAGCCCAGTCCGTTTCCATAATACCTGCTTCAGGTATCTCCAATTTTATGAGGAAACCCAGTTCCTGCCAGAACTCTTTAATCACAGGCCAGACGACTTCAGGCGGTTGAGGAACAACCAGCCAACGCTGTGTTCCGGCGCGTTCAATATGAACGTCCTGAATCGATATCGGCAATAAGGAGGAAGTACCCGTACCTGGCTGAATACCACGTTCATTGTTATATGTAGAAAAAGTTGTGCCGCCTGAAGCTGTATCCGGTATGGAATAGCGTTCATCGGTCGTGGGCGCAATCAGATCCGGCGGCACATCCAGCGGCGGCAATTTACCGGCAGACTTGTAATCAATCTGTTTTTGTTCAGGAAACAAAGTGCAGCCGGAAACTGCCATTAAAAACATCATGATCATTGAATAAATGAGCACAGTTTGCCACCGCATTTTTGACATTTTACTCCTTTTAATTTTAAATCTGCGCCAAGTCCATCGCTTCCTTCACAAGCTGATGATACTGACTGGATAAAGGGGTTAGGGGCAATCGGATTCCGGTACCGATTAGCGCCATTTGTGCAACAGCCCATTTAACCGGAATCGGGTTTGCTTCCACAAACAAATCGGTATGCAAACGCATAAGTTTATTGTTAACCGCCCGCGCTGTTTCAAGATCACCTGATGCTGCTGCCACACACATCTCATGCATCAGTCGCGGTGCCACATTAGCGGTTACCGAAATAACGCCATGTCCACCCAGCAGCAGCAACGCCAATGCACTGATATCATCGCCACTCAATACCAGAAAATCTTTTGGAGCGCGGCGCAACAAATCACTCCCGCGCCCCATATCGCCCGTTGCATCTTTGATACCGATGACATTGGGAATTTGCGCTAACCGTAAGGCGGTTTCATTGGATATATCGGCTACGGTTCTACCCGGCACATTGTATAGAATATGCGGTATATCTACTGCCCCTGCAATCGCTTTGAAATGCTGATACAGTCCTTCCTGGGTCGGTTTATTGTAATAGGGTGCAACAGACAGGCAAGCGTCAACACCGGAATCTTTTGCGTAAATTGATAAATCGATGGCTTCCCGTGTTGAATTTGCACCGGTGCCCGCAATGATGGAAATACGCCCGGCAGCATGATCAACCGCAGTGCGCATTAATAAGTGATGTTCTTCAAAGTCGACAGTAGGAGATTCGCCGGTCGTACCCACCACGACAATGCCATCCGTGTGCTGTTCAATATGAAAATCAATAAGGGCACGAAAGCGTTCCAGGTCTAATTTGCCATCCTCATACATCGGTGTCACGATGGCAACAAAACTACCTTTAAACATGACTATCTATCCAGTAAAAATGATCTATTTTACCTGAAACTGATCTTGCAAAAGTGTTTTCCCGGCGCATACAATCATAATACTTCGAAAATAAAGTCATATGAAATTCGCTGCTGCCGGGAATCAGAAGTAAACCTATTTTGTTAAAAAAATCCTTACAGAATGAAATGATCGACATTTTACAACACGGAACTGACAGTAATCTATCGACTAGTCTGCCTTGGAGAACTGCATGATATCGTTGGCATAATCAACCATAATGGTATCTTTCGCTGCAAACTGACCTTCCAGAATTTCCTTGGCCAGCGGATTTTCAATCTGCGCCTGAATAGCCCGCTTAAGTGGACGTGCACCAAAAACAGGATCAAAACCGACTTGCGACAGTTCGGACAGGGCGGCTTCGCTAACACGCAAATGCATCTCCAATGCCGCCAGTCTTTTCTCAAGATACTGCAACTGTATTCGTGCAATGGATTTAATATGTTTCTCATCCAGCGCGTGGAAAACAACCACTTCGTCGATACGATTGACAAATTCCGGACGAAAATGGATTTTCACTTCCCCCATCACTGCATCCTTAATTGCCTGATAATCCTGACCGTGCATTTCCTGAATCATATGTGAACCCAGATTGGATGTCATGACAATAACCGTATTTTTGAAATCAACGGTTCGGCCCTGACCGTCCGTCATGCGGCCATCGTCCAATACTTGCAGCAGTACGTTGAAAACATCCGGATGCGCTTTTTCCACTTCATCCAGAAGGATGACCGCATAAGGCTTTCTGCGTACAATTTCAGTCAAATAACCGCCTTCTTCATAACCGACATAACCCGGCGGCGCGCCGATCAAACGCGCCACAGAATGTTTTTCCATAAACTCTGACATATCGACGCGTATGAGATGATCTTCTGAATCAAACAGAAAATTGGCTAACGCCTTACATAATTCGGTTTTGCCCACACCGGTCGGTCCAAGAAACAAAAATGAGCCATATGGACGATTGGGATCAGCCAAACCGGCGCGCGAACGGCGTATTGCATCCGAAATCAACCGCACGGCTTCATCTTGGCCTACCACACGTTCATGCAGCTTTCCTTCCATAAGCAATAATTTCTCCCGCTCACCTTGCATCATTTTAGAAACCGGTATGCCCGTGGCGCGCGAAACGACTTCGGCAATTTCTTCTGCACCGACTTGTGTGCGAAGTAATTGGGGTTTATCAGTTTCGGGTTTCTGCTTTGAGCCTTCCTGTGATTTGAGCTGTGATTCCAGCTGCGGCAGGCGCCCGTACTGCAATTCAGATACTTTCTGCCAGTCGCCTTTCCGGGTTGCAGCTTCTATTTCCAGCCTAACTTTTTCGATTTCCTCCTTGACATGCTGGGAGCCCTGGATATGAGATTTTTCCGCTTTCCAGATCTCTTCCAGATCGGCATATTCGCGCTCTTTCTGCTTGATTTCCTCTTCCAGCAGTTGAAGGCGTTTGAGAGAAGCCTCATCCTGCTCTTTTTTAATGGCTTCACGTTCAATCTTGAGTTGTATCAGCCGCCGATCCAATCTATCCAGCGCTTCCGGCTTGGAATCAATCTCCATACGGATACGGGCGGCCGCTTCATCGATCAGGTCAATCGCCTTGTCCGGCAAAAACCGATCCGTGATATAACGGTTGGATAATTCGGCTGCAGCAACGATGGCCGGATCGGTAATGTCGACACCGTGATGCACCTCATATTTCTCCTGCAGGCCGCGTAAAATGGCAATAGTAGCCTCGACGGTCGGCTCCTCGACCAAAACCTTCTGGAATCTTCTTTCCAGCGCAGCATCCTTTTCGATATATTTCCGGTATTCATCCAAAGTAGTGGCGCCCACGCAGTGTAATTCGCCTCTCGCCAAAGCCGGTTTGAGCATATTGCCGGCATCCATGGCACCTTCTGCCTTGCCGGCACCGACCATGGTATGCAGCTCATCAATAAAGACGATGGTGTTACCCTCATCCTGCGCCAGCTCCTTCAACACCGACTTCAGACGTTCCTCGAATTCACCACGATATTTGGCGCCTGCAAGCAGCGCAGCCATATCCAGCGACAGCACACGTTTGTTTTTCAGACTTTCGGGCACTTCGCCATTGATAATCCGCTGCGCCAGGCCTTCCACGATAGCTGTCTTTCCTACACCGGGTTCACCGATCAGAACGGGATTGTTTTTTGTGCGCCGCTGTAATACCTGGATGGCGCGGCGAATCTCGTCATCACGACCAATCACGGGATCCAACTTGCCCTGCCGGGCACGTTCGGTCAGATCAAGCGTATACTTTTTAAGCGCTTCACGACTGCCTTCCGCTTCAGCAGAATTGACTTGCTCGCCCCCACGCACTGCGGTTATCGCCTGTTCCAATGCTGCATAACTGGCGCCATACTCCTTCAACAGCGCGCCTGCCTCACCTTTGTCCTTGAGAGACGCCAGCAAAAACATTTCTGAAGCGATAAACTGATCTCCATGTTTCTGCGCTTCCTTGTCTGCCAGATTAAGCAGATTTGCCAGATTCCGAGACAGATTAACTTCACCACCAGTACCTTCAATCTTGGGTAAGCGCTGAATGTTATTTTTCAAGGCATCGCGCAATGGCGCAACATTCGCACCGCTGCGCTGCAATAGAGAAGCAGTGGCGCCGTCTTCCTGCTGTAACAAAGCAAGCAGCAAATGACTCGGCTCAATATAGGCATGGTCCTGCCCAACGGCGATACTTTGCGCATCGGCCAGTGCCTGTTGAAACTTGGTTGTTAATTTATCAAAACGCATTAAATTCTCCGTAGTAGGTCACTGATCACTACGTGGGGGAATACGTTAAAATTTCAACCCACTTTGAAGTTCGAAATTACCATGTAACACAAGTAGCCGGTTTCACTGCGGCAATTGTTCGATTGGCGCCGTTTCATCAACTTATTCAACGCCTGTGTATTTTCCGTGTACCAATCAAATGCAACGAGTCTTCTTTACTTTGATTGTAAAAATGCCACTTGCGTATTAACGCCATGATAATCGACATAAATAATCCGAATAATACGATGACAACATAAATATGCACTTCAAAAAAAATCAGCAGTGCATAGAACGATAACATCGCCAGTATGCTCAGATTTTCATTAAAATTCTGCACAGCAATTGAATGCCCAGCACCCATTAAAATATAACCACGATGCTGTAATAAAGCATTCATAGGCACCACAAAAAAACCAGCCATGGCCCCAATCAATATTAATAAAAATATTGCGATCCACAGATCATGAACAAGAATCATGAACATCACTACCAGGCCTGTTGCAAAACCTAGCGGAATTACGGATAAAGATTTTTTCAGTGACACCGTCCGTGCCGCCATGACCGCACCTACCGCAATCCCAAGCGCCACAACCCCCTGCAACTGCGCCGCTTTATTCAACGGATAGTCAAGCGCTACTTCAGCCCATTTTATAACGATGAATTGCAATGTGGCACCCGCACCCCAGAACAAGGTTGTTACAGCAAGCGAAATCTGCCCAAGCTTGTCAGTCCACAGCAACTTCACACAGTGAGAAAACTCCTGAATCAGATAAATCGGGTCCTTCTTCGGAGTACGATGATCAATACCGGTATTGGGAATAAACAGATTAAAAATGGCTGCGATTAAGTAAATGACAGCAACTATAAAGATGCTTACTTCTACCGCTGTATTCATCAATGGGAAATCAAATGCGAGTAATGCCTGTGAAACGACCGGTGTAATTAAGATACCGCCCAACATAGTACCCAGCACAATTGAAGCGACCGTTAATCCTTCTATCCAGCCATTTGCAATAACCAGTTTTTCCGGCGGCAATAATTCTGTCAGTATGCCGTACTTAGCAGGCGAATAGGCCGCGGCACCCAGCCCGACAACGGCGTAAGCCATCAGCGCAGAATATTGATGCATTGCAAAAAACAATAAACCACAACCCAGAATTTTAATGGTATTGCTGATAAACATGACCCGACCCTTAGGCATGGAATCTGCAAAAGCACCCACAAAAGGCGCAAGAATGACATAAAACAAAACAAAAACAAACTTGAGCAGTGGCGTCAGAAAAGCAGGTGCATGTAGATCTATCAATAATGCAATTGCAACAACCAGCAACGCATTATCTGCAAGGGAGGAGAAAAATTGCGCAGCCATGATGGTATAAAAACCGCGATTCAAATTATTTCCTCTCAGAATTTTATTATTTTTTTAATTACGCAATAACTAAGTTAGTGGATTTATACCATGAAATGATAGCAAGACGTACTCCATAAGCAGTCAAAACTCTATAATAGTCTCAAAGGGAGAAAAATTATCCGGGAAAACATACTTAAGTGAAAACTTAAATTCGAAAATCCGGGAATATAGATTATCATAGTGAACATTTGTGTCACGATTATTGCAAACAAATCAATGTGAGCAAAACCAGAGAATAAACTTGGCCGGTAGTTAAAATACGCCACGAGCAAGCGCCGGACTACAAAAGAATTGATGAAAAAGCGCAATTTACACTAAGCAAATGGACTGATTCAAAACAAAAGCAACAATGCTGCAAATTCCCTGCGAACTGAAAAAAATCTGATGCCACGCCCTATTCAAGCTTACATCGACCTGGCAGCTTTAACGCATAATCTATCAATAGCACGCCAACATGCGCCTAAGGCACGTATCATGGCAGTCATTAAAGCAAATGCGTATGGACATGGATTGTTGCACACGGCGCATGCACTTCGTGATGCGGACGGTTTTGCATTTCTTGAGCTGGAGGCAGCCATATGCTTGCGCGATGCCGGATTCCGGCAGCCCATGCTGCTGCTTGAAGGTTTTTTCTCCACTCAGGAACTGGCTTTATTAGAGAAATACAGATTAAGCACAGTCGTTCACCACGATGAGCAGATCGCCATGTTATCAAATTGCAAACATCATGGACTGGATGTTTTTTTGAAAATAAACACTGGCATGAATCGTCTAGGGTTTGCGCCTGACCAGTTTTCCGCTGCTTTTGAGAAGCTGTCGAGTAACCCGGCCATATCACAAATTACAGTGATGACACATTTCGCAACGGCTGATGGTGCAATCAACAATGAGGTTTTCAAGCATCAATTACAAATTTTCAATCAAATCACCCGGCACCACTTAACCCCCCGCTCACTGGCTAATTCAGCAGCGATTATCCGCTATTCGCAAACGCACCAGGATTGGATACGCCCCGGTCTGATGTTATACGGCGTTTCACCTGTTACCGGAAAAACTGCAGCAGATTTAAAATTAAAACCGGTAATGACCTTGGTCAGCAGAATTATCGCCATACATCAGCTTAAAAAAGGAGACACCGTGGGTTATAGCGGCAATTTCAAAGCTGACAAATCCATGCGCATCGGGATCGTTGCCTGCGGTTATGCCGACGGTTATCCACGTCATGCGCCTACAGGCACGCCTGTATTAGTGAACAATCAAAGATGCCGGTTAATCGGCAGGTTATCAATGGACATGCTCGCTGTCGATCTGACCGAAGCGAATCATGTTCATCTCAACAGCCCGGTAACGCTGTGGGGGCAAGGTTTACCGGTAGAAGAGATTGCGCGGGCAGCTGATACAATCAGCTATGAATTGCTCTGCACACTCTCTACACGAGTAGAAATGGTCGTCATAAAAAATGATCTTCAGTACCAGTCTACTCGTGTTTACCAGGCGTCAAAATAATCTATTCAACTTTTGCTTTACTGCGCAGTTCCTGTACATAGGCTGCAAATTCACGCTGTAATACGCGTTGTTGAATATTCTGTTTCACCTCTTCATACGGCGGCACATCCATTGGGCGCGTATCTATGAGCTCAATGACATGCCAGCCAAAAGAAGTTTGTACCGGCACATCGGTCAATTGTCCTTTCTGAAGTTTTGACAAAGCTTCGGCAAAAGGCCTGACGTAGGCTGCAGACGGACTCCAGTTAAGTTCGCCACCACTCATTTTACTGCCTTCATCAATTGATTTTTCTGCGGCAATCTTGGCGAAATCACCGCCTCTTTTTAAGTTAGCGACAATATCTCTGGCTTCGCTTTCATTTTCAACGAGAATATGACGCGCTTTATATTCCTTGTCGCCCATCTGCACTTTCAGCATCTCATATTCCCGTTTCAATGTTTCCTCGCCAACCGCATTGTTTTTGATGTAATCAGCCTGGAATGCTCGTATTAAAGCGGCCTGTTTGGCGATTTCTATTTGCGCGATAACATCGGGGTCTCTATCCATCCCTTTTTTAATTGCTTCTTGCGCCAGAATTTCTTCCGTAATCAGATTTTCTCTTAAGGCTTTTCTTAACTCAGGCCCATCTTCCTGGCCTTGAGCGCCACTTGCTTTAACCATTAAATCAAGACGTGACTGAGGAATCGGCACACCATTTACTGTCGCCATTGTTCCTGCTGACTGAGCCTGAACCGTCATAGCCATGAAACCAAAAGAACCAATGATTAAAAGTCGCGATAATTTAGTCAAACGCATGAAATTTCCTTTTTGTCTAATTGGGATAAAATGTCGCCGGTAAGTATACGCTTTAATACAACAAATACACAATAAACGTGATGATTACCCGGGGAATACCTGCTTGAAAGGCTTAACGGTCACATGACTATAAACACCAGCTGTCACATAAGGATCAGCATCGGCCCACGATTTTGCTGCCTGCAACGACTCAAATTCCGCCACGATCAGACTACCGGAAAAACCAGCCGGCCCGGGATCTGTACTGTCGATTGCAGGATAAGGTCCAGCTAACAGTAAGCGCCCCGCACTCTGCAGTTGCGCTAATCGTTCCAGGTGTGCCGCCCGCGCAGTCATTCTGCGGTCAAGACTGTCAGGCACATCCTCTGCATTAATAACATACAACATCTTAATCCTCCTTGTCTGGTTTATTTTCAATTTTCTCTTGAAGCGGCGGATTTCTTGTAACGGCCTGATTTTCGGATCCTTCCGGGATCACTGTACTCAAGTACCTATTTAGCATGACGATCTGCAAAATTACAAAAACCAGCATCAGACCCATCGAACCAAACAATTTGAATGTAACCCAGGTATCGACTGAAAAGTTAAAAGCAATGTAAAGATTAATACATCCCATAAAAACAAAAAAAGCAATCCAGCTTATATTAAGCTTTTGCCACACCGAGAACGGCAACACCATTTGTTTTCCCAGCATTGCATGAATCAGGTTCTTTCCAAAAATTTGACTGGATATCCATAAAATGATGGCGAATAACCAGTAAAGCACAGTCGGCTTCCACTTTATAAACAGTTCGTCCTGAAAAACCAGCGTCGCACCGCCAAAAAGAATAATTACAGCCAGACTGATCCACATCATGTTGTCGACTTGACGATGCCGGTACCAGACCCAGCCTATTTGTACAAAAGTTGCCATGATAGCAACAGCAGTCGCCACAAAAATATCATAGACCTT